>DAITOH010000005.1:17853-19848 GCA_036834225.1 Thiobacillaceae bacterium
AGCAGGAGATAGAACGCATCCATGGGGGCCTGGTCACGGATCAGCACTGTGCCCTGCTCGATGCCACAGGGCTTGACACGAGCGACCAGCGCCTAAACGTGCTCGGCGCCGAGTTGTTCGGTCAGCTTATGGAGATGGGCAAACAAGGCCTCATTCGACATGGCGCTGACGCTCAAGTGACACGCAGCATCCTCCGGTCAGGTAAACCGGACCATGCCAGCACCGTGTTCGGCTAGCAGGCGTTCGAGGGCGGCGAATAATTCCTCCCCGGATCGGGTATCCCGCCACTGGGTGCCGTCCCAGCGATAGTGAAAACCGCCAGAACGCGCCGCCACCCAGATCTCCCTGGCAGCAGCCTGTCTGTTCACCACGATCTTGGCGCCATTCGCACACGCGATCTCGAGCACGCCGCCGGCAGCCAGTTCATAGTCGATATCGCCCCCGGCCGCGTCCAAGCCGGCCTCGATGCGTTGCATCGCCTCATCGGCCAGGCGGCCGTACTCGCTGTCATCCATGTTCTGCCCTCATGCTAGACTTCCCAGGCGCCAACCGCTTGCGCTGTCTAACCTCATTGTATCCGTTCCCCCGATGCGATCGACCCTCCTTCTGCTGCTAGCCATGGGCTTGCTGATCGGCTGTGGCAAGCGCGGCCCACTGTACCTGCCGGACAGCCCCTCCCAAGTCCAGGGCACACAGACGACTGCTCCGGCAGGCGAACGCCGATGAGCCCCCTAACCCGTATCGATGGGGTGCTCTACTGCGAGGGCGTTTCGCTGGAGCATATCGCCGCCACCTGGCACACACCCTGTTACGTCTACTCGCGCGCCGCCCTGACCGAGGCCTATCAGGCCTATGAACAGGCCCTGGCGGGATACCCGCATCTGATCTGCTATGCGGTCAAGGCCAATTCCAACCTCGCCGTGCTCAACGTGCTCGCCCGCCTGGGCGCCGGCTTCGACATCGTCTCCGGCGGAGAGCTGGCGAGAGTCCTGGCGGCAGGAGGTGACCCCGGTAAGGTGGTGTTCTCCGGCGTGGGTAAGACCGAGGCGGAGATGCGCGCGGCGCTTAATGCCGACATCCTGTGCTTTAACGTCGAATCGCAAAGCGAACTCGTCCATCTCAACCGAGTAGCCGGCGCTATCGGATGCACCGCGCGCATCTCCCTTAGGGTCAATCCCGACGTGGATGCTCGCACCCACCCTTACATCGCCACGGGGCTAAAGGAGAGCAAGTTCGGCATACCCTATGACCAGGCCTATGCCCTCTACGCGGAGGCTGCGGACATGCCCCACCTCCGGGTCACCGGCATTAGCTGCCATATCGGATCCCAGCTCCTGGATACCGGGCCGTTTGCCCAGGCGCTGGAGCGTATCCTCGCCCTGGCAGACCGCCTCGCAGACGCCGGCATCCGACTGCAGCACATTAACATGGGCGGCGGCTTAGGGGTGCGCTATGGTGAGGAAACACCCCCGGCGGTAAGCGACTACGCACAGGTCTTGCTGCGCCAACTGGCTGGGCGCAGCGAGCATCTGGTGGTCGAGCCCGGACGCTCCCTGGTGGCCAATGCCGGTGTGCTGATCACCCGCGTTCTGTATCTTAAGCATGGCGAGAGCCGGGACTTCGCCGTGGTGGATGCGGCCATGAACGACCTCATGCGGCCATCGCTCTACGATGCCTGGCACGATGTCCAGCCGGTGCGTGCGCGCCAGGGCAGCACTCGCCGCTATCAGATCGTGGGGCCGGTGTGCGAGAGCGGAGACTTCCTGGCGCGGGATCGTGACCTGGCACTGACCGAGGGAGACCTGTTGGTCATCGGCTCCGCCGGCGCCTATGGCATGAGCATGAGCTCCAACTACAACACCCGTCCGCGGGCAGCGGAGATCATGGTGGACGGGGCGGATGCACACCTCGTACGCGCACGGGAAACCGTCGCCGAACTCTTTGCCGGCGAACACCTGTTGCCATGAAACGACGCAGCCAAGCCCTTTGAAGTGG
>DAITOH010000006.1:0-19820 GCA_036834225.1 Thiobacillaceae bacterium
CCCGCTACTGGAACCCCAAGATGGCCCCCTACATCTTCGGCCATCGCAACAAGATCCACATCGTCAACCTGGAAAAGACCCTCCCCCTGTTCGAGGAGGCCGTCAAATTCGCCCGTCAACTGGCGAGCAACAAAGGCACTATCCTGTTCGTAGGCACGAAGCGCCAGGCGCGCGAGATCATCGCCGAAGAGGCGGCCCGCTGCGGTATGCCCTGGGTGTCGCACCGCTGGCTGGGCGGCATGCTGACCAACTTCAAGACCATCAAGCAGTCGGTCAAGCGCATGAAGGACATGGAGGCGCAGTTGGCCGAAGGTGCTCGCGAGAGCCTGTCGAAGAAGGAGGTTTTGCGTCTGCAGCGCCAGTATGACAATCTGGCGCGCAGCCTGGGCGGGATCAAGGAAATGGCCAGCCTGCCCGATGCGCTGTTCGTGGTTGACGTCGGCTATCAGAAGATCGCCGTTACCGAGGCCAATAAGCTTGGCATTCCGGTCATCGGCGTCGTCGATACCAACAACACGCCCGAGGGCGTGGACTACGTGATCCCCGGCAACGACGACTCCAGTCGGGCCATTCGCCTCTACGCCCGCGGCCTGGCCGACGCTATCCTGGAGGGCAAGGCGCATGCCATCGAGGAGATGGTGAGCGCCGCTCAGGAGGGCGACGAATACGTCGAAGTCGAAGAAACTGCAAGCTTGGACGACAGCGAATAAGCGTTCGCGTCCGGGTCCGTTTTCGACATCTCAAGAAACACGCCGGGCTGATCCAGATGTTTCTTGTGCCTCCGTGGGGGAGGGCCGGGCGCAACCCGGCCCGGGTGGTTTTGAGTGACGCCCCGCCACGGGGCGTTTTTACGATATCCAGGCCGCGGCCTCGGCGAAGCCGGCTGTGGTCGGCATGACTCAGGAGAAAAATGATGGCTGAAATCACCGCATCCATGGTCAAGGAGCTGCGCGAGCGCACCGATGCGCCCATGATGGACTGCAAGAAGGCGCTGAGTGAGGCCGGGGGCGATATGGCCAAGGCCGAGGAGATCCTGCGCGTCAAGTTCGGAGCCAAGGCGGCCAAGAGCGCCGGCAGAATCGCCGCCGAGGGCATAGTCGGCATCCACATCACCCCGGACGGCAAGACCGGCGCCATCATCGAGGTCAACTGCGAGACCGACTTCGTGGCCAAGAACGACGATTTCAAGGCCCTGGTGACGAACCTGGCAGAGATGGTCGTGACCCAGAACCCGGCCGACGTGGCCGCCCTGTCGGCCATGAAGATCGGCGACAAGACCGTCGAGGAGGTGCGCACCGAGCTGGTGGGCAAGATCGGCGAGAACATCTCCATCCGCCGCTTCGTGCGCGTCGCGGCCCAGGGCAGGCTCGCCAGCTATGTGCACGGCGGCGCCAAGATCGGTGTGCTGGTGGATGTCACCGGCGACGAGGTGCTGGCGAAGGACATCGCCATGCACATCGCTGCTTCCAAGCCCAAGGCCCTGGATGCCTCCGGCGTGCCGCAGGACCTGCTCGAGGCCGAGCGCCGCGTGGCCGCGCAGAAGGCCGCCGAGTCCGGCAAGCCGGCCAACATCGTCGAGAAGATGGTGGAGGGCGCGGTGCAGAAGTACCTCAAGGAGGTGACGCTGCTCTCCCAGCCGTTCGTGAAAGACGACAAGCAGACCGTGGAGCAGCTTCTGAAATCACAGGGCGCACAGGTGCACGGCTTCACCCTCTATGTCGTGGGCGAAGGCATCGAGAAGAAGGTGAGCGACTTCGCCGCCGAGGTCGCGGCTGCCGCGAAGGTCTGACGCGTCCATCATGTCCGCGCCGATCTACAACCGCATCCTGCTCAAGCTCTCGGGTGAGGCCCTCATGGGGCCCGATCCCTTCGGCTACCATGCCGAGACCCTGAACGGCATCGTGCAGCAGATTGACGAGGTGGCCGGCCTGGGCGTACAGATCGGCATCGTCGTGGGCGGCGGCAATCTGTTCCGGGGCGCCACCGGGGCCTTAGCCGGCATGGACCGGGCCACTGCCGATGCCATGGGCATGCTGGCCACGGTCATGAACGCGCTTGCCCTCAAGGATGCCCTCATGATGGCCGGCATCCCCGCCCAGGTGATGACCGCCGTATCGATCGCCCATGTCGGCGAGCCCTTCGAGCGGGACGCGGCCGTGCGTCTGCTAGAGGCCGGACGTGTGGTGATCTTCGGCGGCGGCACCGGCAACCCCTTCTTCACTACCGACACCGCGGCCGCCCTGCGCGCTGCCGAGATCGGGGCCGAGCTCATGCTCAAGGCCACCAAGGTCGACGGCATCTACACCGCCGATCCCAAAAAGGACCCTGCAGCGGTCCGCTATGAGCGGCTTAGCTACGACGAGGCCATCGCCCGCAACCTCGGCGTACTCGACACCGCCGCCTTCGCCTTGTGCCGGGACCAGAAGCTGCCGCTGCAGGTGTTTTCGATCTTCAAGCCCGGGGCGCTCAGGCGGGTGGTGACCGGCGAGGCTGAGGGCACCCGGGTCAGCCCGTAAACTGGAGGTCAGCATGATCAGCGACATCAAGAAATCCGCCGAAGACAAGATGCGGAAGTCCATCGAGGCCATGAAGACGGAATTCTCGAAGGTGCGTACCGGACGCGCCCACGCCGGCATCCTCGACCACGTCAAGGTAGACTACTACGGCAGCGCTGTGCCTGTGAGCCAGGTGGCCAACGTCACCGTGCTCGATCCGCACACGCTGGGCGTAACACCCTGGGAGAAGAAGATGGGTCCGGCCATCGAGAAGGCGATCCGGGACTCGGACCTGGGGCTGAACCCCGCTTCTGTCGGGGAGCTGATTCGCGTGCCCATCCCCGCGATGACCGAGGAGCGACGCCGCGAACTGGTGAAGGTGGTGCGCGGCGAGGCCGAGAAGGCCAAGGTGGCGGTGCGCAACATCCGCCGCGACGCCATCGCCCACCTGAAGGAGCTGCTTAAGAACCACGAGATTGGCGAGGACGAGGAGCGCCGCGCCCAGGACGAGGTGCAGAAGATGACCGACCGTCACATCGCCGACATCGACAAGCTGCTGGCGGACAAGGAAAAAGACCTGATGGCGGTCTGACCCCGGTCAGGCGCGCTTTCCCATGACCTTCAAGGGATTTTTCAGCAGCACTGCCGATATCCCTGAGGTATCGGACGTTCCGCGCCACATTGCCGTGATCATGGACGGCAATGGCCGCTGGGCCAAGAAACACAAACTGCCGCGGGTCGCCGGCCACACCCGGGGTGTGGGCAGGGTGAACGAGATCGTGGAGGCCTGCGTGCGGCTGGGAGTCGGCCACCTCACCTTGTTCGCCTTCAGCTCCGAGAACTGGCGTCGCCCCGAGGACGAGGTGAGCAAGCTCATGGAGCTGTTCGTCCAGGCCCTCGAGCGGGAGGTGGCCAGCATGCACCGCCACGGCATCCGCCTGCGCATCATCGGTGACAAGACGCGCTTTCACGCCCGGCTGCAGCACCTCATCCGCGAGGCGGAACAGCTGACCGCTGGCAACGAGCGCTTGACCCTCACCGTGGCGGCGAATTACGGCGGCCGCTGGGACATCCTGCAGGCCTTCAACGCCTGGCTCAAGGACCACGCCGGCACCCAGGCGATCACCGAGGAGTCCCTCACCCCCTATCTGTCCATGGCCGGTGCCCCCGAGCCCGACCTGTTCATCCGCACCGGCGGGGAACAGCGCATCAGCAATTTCCTGCTCTGGCAGCTGGCCTACACGGAACTGTATTTCACCCCCACCCTCTGGCCCGATTTCGATGCGGGAGAGCTGGACCGGGCGATTGCCTGGTATAGGCAGCGCGAGCGGCGTTTTGGACGCACCAGCGAGCAACTCCGGGTCGGCTAGCGCCCTCAGGCGCCGCGTCCTCACCGGCACGGCGCTGATCGGGGGCATGCTGGCCGCGCTCTACGGCGCAACCGCGCCCGTCTGGTCGGTGCTCATGGTCATCATCATCACCGCCGCTGCCTGGGAGTGGGGCGGGCTGATGCATCTGCCGGGCTTAAGCCGCCATCTCTACACCGGCGCCACCGCGCTTGCCAGCGCCGTGTTGGCGGCCATGGATTGGCAGGAGTCGGTCTGGATCTATCTGCCTGTACTGGCCTTCTGGGTCATCGCCGTGCCCTACTGGCTGCACCGCGGCCTGCATGTGCACAATCGGGTGGCTTTAGGTGCCCTCGGCTGGCTGCTCCTGTTGCCTGCGCCCCTGGCCATGATCCGCTTGCGCGCCGATGGGCCGGAGCTCGTGTTGGCGGTGCTGGGGGTGGTGGTGGTGGCCGACAGCGCCGCCTATTTCGCCGGTCGCCGCTACGGCCGACACAAGCTGGCGCCGGTCATCAGTCCGGGCAAGACCTGGGAGGGTGTGCTGGGGGCCTGGCTGGCGGTTACGCTCTATGCCCTCTTGCTGCATTTCCTCTGGCCCGTGACCTGCGGCCTTATCTGCCTGCCCCTGTCCCTTGCGGCGTTCTGGGCCTTGTTCGCGCTCTCTGTGCTGGGTGATCTGTTCGAGAGCTGGATGAAGCGACAGGCCGGGGTGAAGGACAGCGGCGCGCTGCTGCCCGGCCATGGCGGCGTGCTCGACCGGATCGACGGCCTGATCGCCGTCCTGCCTGCCGCTGCGCTGTTATGGATATGGATGCGATGAGGTGGGGGTGCGAAATCGGATGTCCGAAGTGGGACAATGATGCCTTGCCGCCCTCCCTTACCCTGCGCCCCCGACACATGCCCCGCCTGCATCATGATCCCAGATTGTCCATTAGACCGGCCCACTACGGCACCTGCGTGCCAGACGACGATTAAAGTGTTTACGGATGCAACTTCCGGGCATACGCGGGCCTTGCTCACCCCTTCCTGCCTCCTGATGGAAAATCTGGGATGATCCGACGCAACCTGACCATCCTCGGTGCCACCGGCACCATCGGCATGAACACCCTGGACGTCGTGGCCATGCATCCGGACAAATTCCGGGTGGTGGCCCTGACCGGTCAGAACCAGGTCGAACGGCTGGCGACCCAGTGCCGTCAGTTCAAGCCCCTCTACGCCGTGGTCCTGGACGAACCAAGGGCAAAGGAACTGCGCTATCTGCTGGCCGACACGAAGACCGAGGTCCTGTGCGGCGAGCGTGCCTTAGAGGAGGTCGCCAGTGCGCCCGAGGTGGATACGGTGATGGCCGCCATCGTCGGTGCGGCGGGGCTCAAGCCCGCCCTCGCCGCCGCCCGGGCGGGCAAGCGCATCTTGCTCGCGAACAAGGAGACGTTGGTTATGGCCGGGCGCTTCTTCATGCAGGCCCTGCGCCATGGCGGGGCGACCTTGCTGCCCATCGACAGCGAACACAACGCCGTCTTCCAGGCCATGCCAGAGCCTTATACCGGCGATCTGGACGCCCATGGCGTGCGCCGCATCCTGCTCACCGCCTCCGGCGGGCCCTTCCGTACGCGTCCGGTCGAAACCCTGGCGGCAGTCACCCCCGAGGAGGCGGTGGCCCACCCCAACTGGGTGATGGGCCGGAAGATCTCGGTGGATTCGGCCACCATGATGAACAAGGGCCTGGAGGTGATCGAGGCGCACTGGCTGTTCAATGCCCGGCCGGAACAGATCGAGGTGGTGGTCCATCCCCAGAGCATCGTGCATTCCATGGTCGAGTACGTGGACGGTTCGGTGCTCGCCCAGCTGTCGAACCCGGACATGCGCACGCCGATCGCCCATGCGCTGGCCTATCCAGACCGTATCGCGGCGGGGGTGTCCTGGCTGGACCTGCCCCGCATCGGCCAGCTTACGTTCGAGACACCGGACACCCGCCGCTTTCCCTGCCTGGCCCTGGCGTATCAGGCCCTGCGGGCGGAGGGGTGTGCCCCCACGGTGCTCAATGCGGCCAACGAGGTGGCGGTGGACGCCTTCCTGCGCCACCGCATCCCCTATCCTGCCATCGCCGAGACCCTGGGCCATAGTCTGGACCGCCTCGCTGGGCGCAGCGCGGAGGAACTCGATGACCTGTTGGCCATTGATCAGGAAGCACGACTCGTCGCCGAGGCTTTTATCGCCTCACGCTCATGACCACCCTGCTCGCCTTCATCTTCACCCTGGCCCTGCTGATCGTGGTGCACGAATACGGTCACTATGCCGTCGCCCGACTGTGCGGCGTGCGGGTGTTGCGCTTCTCGGTCGGCTTCGGCCGCATCCTGGCCAGCCGGCGCGACCGCAGTGGCACGCAATGGGCCCTGTCGGCCTTCCCGCTCGGCGGCTATGTGAAGATGCTGGACGAGCGCGAGGGCGAGGTGCCGGCCGAGGAGCTGCCCTTGGCCTTCAACCGCCAGGGGGTCTGGAAACGCATCGCCATCGTCGCCGCCGGTCCGGCGGCCAACCTCCTGTTGGCCGTCCTGCTCTACTGGGTTCTGTACGCGACGGGGGTGCCCGCACTGAAACCCCTGCTGGGTGAGCCGCTCACCGACTCGCCCGCCGCCATGGCCGGCTTCCGCAACGGCGAGGAGGTCACGCGCATCAACGGCGAGCGGGTGGAAAGCTGGCAGGATCTCCATCTGCAGCTACTTAAGCACGGTTTCGGGGCGGCCTTCATCGAGTTGGAAACGCGCGACGCGGCCGGCAACATCGCCATCCGCCGTCTGGACCTCACCGGCATGGATTGGGCCGCCTTCGAGAAGGATCCGCTCGGCCAGCTCGGCCTAAGCCGCTACAGCCCCCCCATCGCGCCGGTGATCGGCGAGCTGCAGCCTGGTGGCCTCGCCCAACGCGCGGGGATCGCCAGCGGCGACGTCGTCACGGCGGTCAACGGCGTGGCGGTGACACAATGGCAGGAGGTGGTCGAGGCGATCCGCAGTCATCCCGGCACCCCCCTGACCCTGGAACTGCAACGCGAGGGGGCCGTCATCTCGGTGGAATTGATCCCGGAGCGGGTGAACCAGGGCGGCCAGAGCATCGGGCGCATCGGCGCCGCTCCGCGTCTGGACCCGGAGGTCTTCCAGGCCCTGCAGACCGAGGTGCGCTATCCCTTGTTCACGGCCTTATGGCGCGGGCTGCAAAAGACCTGGGAGCTATCCACATTCACCCTTGAGATGCTCGGCGGCATGATCATCGGGCAGGTCTCCCTGCAAAACCTCTCCGGGCCCATCACCATCGCCGACTATGCCGGCCAGTCGGCAAGCGCCGGCATCGTGCCCTTCGTCACCTTTCTCGCCCTGATCAGCATCAGTCTGGGCGTGCTCAATCTGCTGCCGGTGCCCATACTGGATGGAGGGCATTTACTGTATTATTTCGCCGAGTTGGCCACCGGCCGGCCGGTACCTGAGCGCATCCAGGAGATCGGACAGCGGGTCGGCATCGTCCTGATCGGCTCCCTGATGTTCTTCGCCTTGTACAACGACCTGTTCAGGCTCTTGTCCCGCTGATTCAATGAGAATAAGAACGCTCCCGCTCCTCATCGCCCTGTATGCCGCCCAGTCGCATGCCTTCGAACCCTTCCAGGTGAAGGACATCCGGGTCGAGGGCATCCAGCGGACCGAGGCCGGTACCGTTTTCAGCTATCTGCCGGTGAAGGTCGGCGACACCCTGAATCCGGAGCGCGCCGCAGCCGCGCTGAAGGCCCTTTATGCCACCGGTTTCTTCAAGGACGTACGGCTAGAGGTACAGAATGACGTCCTGATCGTCCTCGTGGAGGAACGACCCGCCATCGCCCAGATCAGCTTCACCGGCATGAAGGAGTTTTCCAAGGACGACATCCTCAAGAGCCTCAAGGAACTTGGACTCGCCGAGGGGCGTATCATGGATCGGTCCCTGGTGGACAAGGCGGCGCAGGAACTCAAACGCCAATATTTTAACCGGGGTATGTATGCCGCCCAGGTCAACGTCCGCCTCTCGCCCCTGGAGCGTAACCGCACGGCGATCACCTTCGAGGTCAGCGAGGGCAAGGTGGCAAAGATCCGCGGCATCACCATCATCGGGGCGAAGGACTTCTCGGAGAAGGAGCTGCTCAAGCTCTTCACCCTCACCACACCCGGATGGCTGACCTGGTATACCAAGAACGATCAGTACTCGCGTCAGAAGCTTTCGGCCGACCTAGAGGCCCTGCGCAGCCACTACCAGAACCGCGGTTATCTGGAGTTCGCCATCGAATCGACCCAGGTCTCCATCACGCCGGACAAGAAGGACATCTACATCACCGTCAATATCAAGGAAGGTGACAAGTACAAGGTGTCGGAGGTCAAGTTTGCCGGCAACCTGCCCCTGCCCGAGGAAACGCTCAAGGGGCTGGTGAGCCTCAAGGTGGGCGATGTCTTCTCGCGCGAGCAGTTGAATGAATCCATCAGTCGCATCGGCGAGCGCCTGGGCAATGACGGTTACGCCTTCGCCAACGTGAATGCCGTCCCCGAGCTGGACCGTGACAAACGCGAGGTCGGCTTAACCCTGCTCGTGGACCCCGGTCGCAAGGTTTATGTTCGGCGCATCAACATCAGCGGCAACACCCGCACCCGCGACGAGGTGATCCGTCGCGAGATGCGCCAGCTAGAGGGCGGCCTCTACGCCGCCGACAAGATCAAACGGTCGAAGGAGCGGGTGGAACGCTTAGGCTATTTCAGCGACATTAATCTGGAGACACCCGTGGTCCCCGAGGCCACGGACCAGGTCGACCTCAACCTCTCGGTCACCGAGCGGCCCACCGGCAACCTCATGCTGGGGGCCGGCTTTTCCAGCTCCGACGGGCTCGTCCTGTCGGCCTCCGTATCGCAGAACAACCTGTTCGGCACCGGCAACCGGCTCTCAGCCCAGATCAACAGCGGCAGCGTCAACACCGTCTATGCCCTGTCTTTTACCAACCCCTATTTCACCAAGGACGGTGTAAGCCTGGGCTACGACCTCTATCGCCGCGACGTGGATACCGGCAGCCTCGATGCGGTATCCAAGTACAGCACGTCCACGCTGGGCGCAGGGCTGCGCCTGGGACTGCCGCTGACTGAGCTGGACACGCTGCAACTGGGCGCCGCCTTGGAGCGCTACGAGCTGAGCTTAAGCCCCAAAAGCCCCAAAAGATACAAGCAATTCGCAACGACTTTCGGCGGTACCGATAGCGGCGTGACCACCGACTCCCTGCGTCTGGATCTGGGATGGGCGCGGGACAGCCGCGACAGCCTGCTCTACCCCACCAAGGGCACCTTGCATCGCGTTTACGGTGAGCTGGGCACGCCCGTGGGCGACCTGAAGTACTACAAGCTGTCCTATCAGTACCAGTGGTGGAAGCCCCTGGGTCCGTCCTGGAATCTGATGCTCAACGGCGAGATCGGCTGGGGCGGCGGCTATGGCGATAAACCGCTGCCCTTCTTCCGCAACTACTTCGCCGGCGGCATCGGTTCGGTGCGCGGCTTCGATTCCGGCACGCTGGGACCGCAGGATCTGGACACCGGGGGCAGTCCCTTCTCCCTCGGCGGCGACAAGCGTCTGGTGGGCAATGCCGAGCTTTACTTCCCGGTGCCCGGCGCCGGCAAGGACAAGAGCCTGCGCCTGAGCGTCTTCGTCGACGCCGGCGGTGTCTGGGGACCGGGTGACTACAAGGGTCGCTACAAGACGATCTCCTTGAGCGAACTGCGTTATTCTGGCGGTATCGCGGTGACCTGGTATTCGCCCTTCGGCCCCATCAAGCTGTCGCTCGCCGCCCCCTTCAAATCCCAGCCGGACGACAAGAAGCAGGCCTTCCAGTTCCAGCTGGGCAACGTGTTCTGAGGACCCGTCATGAAAGGAATGCTGTTACTGCTTATGTTTGCGCTTCTCGGTTCCGGGTCGGTCTGGGCCAACGACGCCAAGATCGGCTTCGTCAACACCGATCGCATCTTCCGCGAGTCCCAGCTGGCCATCCGTGCCCAGAAGAGGCTCGAGCGCGAGTTCTCCAGCCGCGAGCAAGAGATCCAGAAACAGATCAAGCAGGCCAGGGATTTGCAGACCTTCATCGAAAAGGAGGGGCTGACCCTGTCCGAGGCCGATCGGGCCAAGCGCGAACGCGAGCTGGCCAACCTCAACCGCGACATCCAGCGGGCCCAGCGGGAGTTCCGCGAGGACCTCAACCAGCGCAAGAACGAGGAATTCGCGCAAGTGCACGAGCGGGCGCGCAAGGCCATCATCGAACTGGCCGAGCGGGAGAAGTTCGATCTGATCCTCGAGAACGTGGTCTACGCCAGCGGACGGGTGGACATCACCGATCGGGTGATCAGGGCCATGGACCGCTGATCGGCCCATGTCGGCAGCGGGCCTGACTATCGCAGAGCTGCAGTCCCGTCTGGGCGGGGTCATCCGGGGCAACCCCTCGGTACGGGTGCTGGGTGCCGCTTCCCTGGAGCGGGCGGGTCCGGAACAGCTCGGTTTTGCCCTGGGCAGGAAACAGCTGGAGGCGGCACGTGCGTCATTGGCTGGGGCGCTGATCGTTGCTCCCGAACTGGCGGAAGACCTGCCCGGCCGCACCTGTCTTATCTCCGAGCATCCCCACGCCACCTTCGCTCGCGCTCTTGCGCTGCTGTATCCGCCGTCTTGCGCCGAGGCAGGCGTGCACCCCTCCGCCAGCGTGCATCCCAGCGCGCGCATCGGGGCAGGGGTCAGCATCGGGCCTGGCTGCGTGATCGGAGCGGATGTGACGATCGGCGATGGCTGTCGGCTGGATCCGCATTGTGTGCTCGGTGACGGGGTCAGCCTAGGCGCAGATTGCCACCTGCATCCCCATGTCACCATCTGCCATGGCTGCGTGCTGGGCGCGCGCGTCATCCTTCACCCCGGCTGCGTCATCGGCTCGGACGGTTTCGGCAACACCTTAGAAGACGGGCGTTGGGTCAAGATCCCCCAGATCGGCCGAGTGGTGATCGGGGACGACACCGAGATCGGCGCCAACACCACGATCGACCGGGGCGCCCTGGACGATACCGTCATCGGCACCGGGGTGCGCATCGACAACCTGGTGCAGATCGCCCACAACTGCGTCATCGGCGACCACACCGCCATCGCCGGCTGCGCCGCCATCGCCGGCTCGACCCGCATCGGCCGGCACTGTCTGATCGGCGGCGCAGCCATGATCTTGGGACACATCGAGATCGGCGACCATGTCACCGTCTCCGGGGCTTCCTTCATCGGCAAGTCCATCCATAAGCCCGGCGTCTACACCTCGACCCAGCCGCAGATGCCGCATGCGGAGTGGTTGCGCAACGCCGCACAGCTCCGCCATCTGGCCGAGATGCGCGAACGCATTCGGGCCCTGGAGCGTCAGCTCGCCGGCATCCAGGCCGCCGCATCGAACTGACGAAGCAAGTATCCGCAACACAATTCGCCGACAATGGCGTGATCCGCGACCGAATCCACATTCCCGATACCCGCTATGGACATCACCGAGATCATGCGGCACCTGCCGCACCGCTATCCCCTGCTGTTGGTAGACCGAGTCCTGGAACTCGTGCCGGGCGAATTCATCACCGCCATCAAGAATGTGACCATGAACGAGCCTTTCTTCCCCGGGCATTTTCCCCACCATCCCATCATGCCCGGCGTGCTCATCATCGAGTCCCTCGCCCAGGCGGCCGGTCTGCTAGCCTTCAAATCCTCTAACAAGGAGGCTGGTGCCGACACGGTGATCTACTTCGTCGGCATCGACAACGCACGCTTTAAGCGGCCGGTGGTACCTGGCGACCAGCTGCGCCTTATGGCACGCATCACCCGGCACACACGCGGCATCTGGAAGTTCGATGCCAAGGCCCTGGTCGATGGTCAGACGGCCTGCGAAGCCGAGCTCATGTGCACGCTCAGGGATCTGGCCTGATTCAGCCACACCGCGCGCATGATCCACCCGACCGCCATCGTGCATCCCGGCGCCCGCCTCGGGCGCAATGTGCGCATCGGCGCCTACAGCATGATCGGCGAGCACGTCGAGATCGGCGACGATTGCGAGATCGGCCCACACGCCGTGATCACCGGACATACCCGGATCGGCTGCGGCAACCGCATCTTCCAGTTCGTCAGTCTGGGCGATGCGCCCCAGGACAAGAAATACGCCGGCGAGGCGACCCGCTTGGAGATCGGCAACGGCAACACCATCCGCGAGTTCTGCACCCTCAACCCCGGCACCGTGCAGGGTCTCGGCGTAACCCGCATCGGCGACGACAACTGGATCATGGCCTACGTGCACATTGCGCACGACTGCGTGGTCGGCAATCACACCATCCTCGCCAACAACGCCACGCTGGCCGGTCATGTCATCGTCGAGGACTTCGCCATCCTGGGCGGTTTCACCGGCGTGCACCAGTTCTGCCGCATCGGCGCCCATGCCATCACCGGTATCGCCTCGGTGGTGCGTCAGGACGTCCCACCCTATGTCACCGTCTCCGGCAACCCGGCTGCCCCCTATGGCATCAACAACAAGGGACTGAAGCGCAGGGGCTTTAGCGCCGATGCGATCGCTGCATTGAAGCGCGCCTACAAGCTGCTCTACCGATCCGGCCTGAGCTTGGCGGAGGCCCGCGCCGCCATCGCAGCCGAGGCACAGACACGGCCCGAGCTCATGCCCCTGGTCGACTTTCTGGCGGTGTCTGGCCGGGGCATCATACGGTGATGGGTGGGGGAGAATGAGCAATGGCGCAGCCCATGCCCGGTGCTTTCGCGGCCGCCGCCTCCTCCCATCCCCCCTCCGTCATCCCCCACGCTCCGGCGGTCGCCATCGTCGCCGGCGAGCCCTCGAGCGACCAGCTCGGCGGCCTGCTCATCAAGTCCATTCAGGATGCCGGACTGCCCGCGCGTTTCTTCGGCATCGCCGGCCCGCGCATGCAGGCTGCTGGGGCGAGCAGCCTGTACGACATGGAGACGCTGTCGGTGCGCGGCTACGTCGAGGCCCTGTCCAAGCTGCGCCGCATCCTGTCGATCCGGCGGGGCTTGCGGCGCAGGCTGCTGGATTCCCCGCCACGGCTGTTCATAGGCGTGGATGCCCCGGACTTCAATCTCGCCCTGGAGGCCGACCTCAAACGCGCCGGCATTCCTACCGTCCAGTTCGTCGCGCCGTCGGTCTGGGGGTGGCGCCGCAGTCGCATCAAGCGCGTGCGCAAGGCCGTCTCGCACCTGCTGCTGATCTTCCCTTTCGAGGAGGAGATCTATCGCCAGGCTGGCATCCCCGCCACCTATGTCGGCCATCCCCTCGCCCATGCCCTGCCCCCGCCCGATCGCGAGGCCGCCCGCGTCAAGCTCGCCCTGTCGCCGGAGGCGGAGTACGTGGCCCTGCTGCCGGGCAGCCGGCAGAGCGAATTGAGGCTGCTGGGCCGGCTCTATGTCGAGACCGCCAAGCGCATCCATGCCGAGCGCCCTGGGGTCCGTTTTCTCGTGCCCATGGTCAGCAGGGAGACGAAGCTATTGTTCCAGCTGGCCCTGCACGAGGCCGGCGCGGAGGCGCTGCCGCTGCGCATCCTGTTCGGTCACGCGCACGATGCGCTGCGCGCGGCCGACATCGCCTTGGTGGCTTCGGGCACGGCCACCATGGAGGCCATGTTGCTCGGTTGCCCGCATGTGATCACCTATCGCGTGCCTTGGTTGACCTACCAGATCATGAAACGGCAGGCCTACCTGCCTTATGTCGGCATGCCCAACATCCTGGCCGGCCGCTTCATCGTCCCCGAGCTGCTGCAGGCCCAGGCCAGACCGGATGCTCTCGCCCAGGCCCTGCTCGGCCTGCTTGCGGATGCTAGCGCGCGGCAGGCCATGCTCGCGGATTTCGATCGCTTGCGCGGCGAGCTCAAGCGCGACACCCCCCGCCTGATCGCCGACGCCCTCAGACCGTTCCTGACATGAGCCGTCAAGCGCTCGACTCTACCCCGCAGCTCATCTGCGGCGTCGACGAAGCCGGCCGTGGACCCCTCGCCGGCCCGGTGTGCGCGGCGGCGGTGATCATCGCCCCCGACAGGCCCATCCCGGGCCTTAAGGACTCCAAGAAGCTGTCGGCCGCCAACCGCGTACGTCTTGCAGAAGAGATCCGCCGCCATGCCCTAGCCTGGTCTGTGGCCTGGGCCAGCGTGGAGGAGATCGACCGCCTGAACATCCTCAACGCCAGCCTGCTGGCCATGCAGCGGGCAGTGGAGGGGCTTGGCGTGCGCCCCGAACTGGCCCTGATCGATGGCAACCGCTGTCCGGTGTTGAGCATGACGGCGCGGGCCATCGTGCGCGGCGACGCCCTGGAGCCCTGCATCTCCGCCGCCTCCATCCTGGCCAAGACGGAGCGGGATAAAGAAATGCGACGTCTTGCCGATATCCATCCCCAGTACGGTTTCGAGCGCAATGCAGGCTATCCCACCGCCGAACATCTGGCTGCGATGGCGGCCCATGGCCCTTGCGCCTGTCACCGCAGATCGTTCGGACCCGTACGACTATCCATCGTTCAACGGGCCTGATAGGCAAGGAGTGTCTGCAAAATGATGGTCATCGTCGGCTGGCTCGTCGCCCTCGCATGCATATTTGGCGCTTATATAGCAACCGGCGGCCATATCGCCGCGCTTATCCAGCCCACCAAATTCATCATGATCTTCGGTGGTGCGCTGGGCGCCTTCATTGCGGCGAACAACGCGCATGCCCTCAAGCACACGATTGCGGGCTTGATGAGCTGCTTCAAGGGCTCCAAGTACACCCGCACCTTCTACATGGAACTATTGGCGCTGCTGTTCGAACTGCTGGCCAAGATGCGCAAGGAGGGCCTCATGTCCCTGGAAGCGGATGTGGAGGAGCCTGACAAGAGTCCCATCTTCAACAAATATCCAACCGTCACCGCCGAACATCATGTGGTCGAGTTCATCACCGATTACCTGCGCCTGATGGTGGGCGGCAACCTCAATGCCCTGGAGATCGAAAACCTGATGGACAACGAGATCGAAACACACCAACAAGAAGAGATGCACATCTCCCACGCCGTGGCCAAGATGTCGGATTCCCTGCCCGCCTTCGGCATCGTCGCTGCCGTCATGGGCGTGGTCGTCACCATGGGCTCACTCCACTTGCCGCCGCCCGAGCTCGGCGCTCTCATCGCCAAGGCCCTGGTCGGTGCGTTCCTTGGCATTTTGCTCTCCTACGGCTTCCTGGCACCTCTGGCCAGCGTCCTGGAAACCAAGGCGAACGAATCGACCAAGGTCTACCAGACCGTCAAGGTGACCTTGCTCGCCTCGCTCAATGGCTTCTCGCCCCAGGTGGCGGTAGAGTTCGGGCGCAAGGTGCTCTATTCCAATGAGCGCCCATCCTTCCGCGAGCTGGAGGAAGACATCAAGTCGAGGAAGGGTAAGTGAACTGCGCCGATCGCGGACACCGCCCTCTGACCCCTGTCATCTGACCCCTGACTCCCGACATGGCCGACGATACCCAAAGACCCATCGTCATCAAACGCATCAAGAAGGGCGGCGGCGGCCACCACGGCGGCGCCTGGAAGATCGCCTATGCCGACTTCGTCACCGCCATGATGGCCTTCTTTCTGCTCATGTGGCTTCTAGGCTCCACGACCAAGGCGCACCTGCAAGGCATCGCCGATTATTTCAATACCCCGCTGAAGGTGGCCCTGACGGGCGGCTCCGGTGCGGGTGACGCCACCAGCATCATCCAGGGCGGCGGCGAGGATCTGACCCGACGCACGGGACAGGTCAAGCGCGGCGAGATCGATCCGGAGAGCGCGCGCAAGATCTATGAGCGGGACGAGGCCGCCAAACTGGCCGTGATGAAGGCCAAGCTGGAACGGATCATCGAGAACAATCCCAAACTCAAACAGTTCAAGAAACAGCTCAAACTGGACATCACCAGCGAGGGCCTACGCATCCAGATCGTGGACGAGCAGAACCGGCCCATGTTCGATTCCGGCAGCGCGGTGATGAAGGACTACACCCGCGACATCCTGCGCGAAATCGGCAAGACCCTGAACGAACTGCCCAACAAGATCAGCCTCTCGGGACACACCGACGCGGTGCAGTACGCCAGCGGAGAGCGTGGTTACAGCAACTGGGAACTGTCCGCCGACCGCGCCAACGCCTCGCGCCGGGAACTGCTCGCGGGCGGCCTCGAAGAGGGCAAGATCATACGCGTGGTGGGCCTGGGCTCGGCCGTACCCTTCGACCGCGACAACCCCAACTCGGCGGTGAACCGGCGCATCTCCATCATCGTCTTGAACAAGAAGGCGGAGGAGGCCATCAGCAAGGAAGGCCAGCAGATGGAGGCCACCACCGCCGAGCAAGTCAGGGAGCGGCTCAAACCTTGATGCCCCGGTCGACCGCAGCTTCGCTTTCTGAAAGCCGTATGCCCCACCGGCGCATGCCGCTCGCCCTCCTCGCCCTGGGGCTGCATGTCCCTGTGTGGGGCGGGTTGCTGCTGTTCTGTCTCGTCCTGCCTGCCGGTTGCGAACTCTCCATCCCCTGGCCGTTCCTGGCCGAGGGGCTGGTGGCCTGGGGATTGTCGCGCTGGCTGGGTTTGCCGGTGTGGTGGCAGGTGATCAATCTGCTGTTCTTCCCGCTGTTGTGGCTGCTCGGCCGCAACGACATCGAGCCCGCCTGGTATCTGATCGGTTTCCTCATCCTTACCGTCACCTCCCTGGGCAGTGTGTTCACGCGGGTGCCCTTGTTCCCATCCAGCCAGCGCGTGGTCGAGGTCCTGGCACAGCGCTTGCCGGCTGGTCCCGGACTGCGCCTGATCGATCTGGGCTGCGGCCTGGGCGGACCCTTGGCCGGACTGGCCCGGTCGCGCCCCGACCTCCTGTTGCATGGGGTGGAGGCGGCGCCTTTGAACTGGCTCGTTAGCCGTCTGCGGCTGAACGGGCGTGCCTGCGTCCGCCTGGGCAGCCTCTGGGACGAGGACTTGTCGCGCTATGACATCGTCTATGCCTATCTCTCGCCAGCGCCCATGGCCCGGCTCTGGGAGCAGGCCCGCCGCCAGATGCGTCCCGGCAGCCTGCTGATCAGCAACAGCTTCGAGATCCCCGGGGTCACGCCCGACGAGGTGCTGGAACTCGACGATCTCACCGCTTCGAGGTTGCTGCTGTGGCGCATGCCATGACCCTGGAGAGCTGGCTGGAACGCCTCAAACCCGGCCAGACCCCCATCTTCCGTCACACCAAGCTCGAGCTGCTGGCCCTGAAAGAGCGCATCGACGCGGTCGGGGTACGGGAGGTCTCGAACCTGGTGCTGGCCGACCCCCTTGCCAGCCTGCGCCTGATCTATCTGGCTAACAACCGGGTCAGCCGCCACTTCGGCAACGAGGTCGCAACCGTCGAACACGCCATCATGATGCAGGGGCTGGGGGTCTATATCGAGCAGGTCGCGGCGTTTCCCGTCCTGGAGGAGAGCCCTCTAGGTCGCGACCCGGATACACTCAACTCGCTCTACCGCCTGCTGCGTCTGGCCCAGCACGCGGCCTGGCAGGCGCGCGATTTCGCCGTGCTGCACTCGGACGTGCGCGCCGAAGAGGTGGAGGTGGCCGCCCTGCTCTATTACGCGCCGGAATTCCTGTTCTGGCTGAACGCCCCCGATACCGCCAGAGAACTGGCCAGGCTGCGCCGCATCAGGGAACCGGCGGAGGCCGAGGCGGAGGCCCTGGGCTTCGCCTTGGAGCCGCTGCGGCTGATGTTGCTGGAGGCCTGGAAGATCCCGGAGGTCATCCGCGATATGCTGGATGCGCGGCATGCCCAACGCTCCCGCAACATCATCCTCAAGGCCTGTCTGGACATCGCCCATCGCAGCCGCTACGGCTGGTGGGACGAGCATCTGCAGGCCGACTATCAGGCCCTGGCGGACATCGAGGCCACCCCCCTTGAGGTGATCGTCGGCACCGTGCACCGCAATGCCGTGCGGGCCGCCCGTCACGGCGCGTGGATCCCGGCGCCGCCGGCCGCCGCCTGGCTGCCGATGTTGCCGGGAGCCTGGCCGCACGAGCAGACGGCCGCCGAGACCGCGATCGTTGCCGCGCCCGCGCCGGTGCAATCCCATGCGCCAGCGGCCTCCGCGCCGCCGCCCACGCCTGTCACCGCCCCGTCGGTGCAAGGTCCGACCGAGGCGCCGTCCTGCATGCGGCCCGATCAGGCCGCCCTGCAGGCCTGTCTGCAGGGCATCGAGGCCCATCTCGACGGCAGCCTGAACCTCAACCAGATGCTGGCCCTGGTGCTCAAAGGGCTGCACCACGGCCTGGGCCTGTCGCGCGTCGTCTTCGCCATGGTCACCCCTGATGGCCAGCGGGTGAAAAGCCGGTTCACGCTGGGGGTGAAGGCCCAGGAACCCCTGCGCCACTTCGAGTTCCCGCTGCATTCCAAGGACCTGTTCGGACATCTCATGACCAAGATGCAGGGAGTCTGGCTGAATGCGGACAACCGGGCACGTCTGTGGCCCATGGTCCGACCCGAGCTCAAGGCCATGCTCGGCGAGGGCGAGTTCGTCGCCATGTCGCTGTTCGTGGGTGAGAAGGCCTTCGGCCTCATTTATGCCGACCGCGGCCGCAGCGGCT
Source organism: Thiobacillaceae bacterium (assembly GCA_036834225.1). Lineage (GTDB taxonomy): Bacteria > Pseudomonadota > Gammaproteobacteria > Burkholderiales > Thiobacillaceae > JANWZL01. The sequence continues at coordinate 18,494 of DAITOH010000006.1, forward strand.
GCCAGATCGACGGCGCCACCTACGCCGATTTCAAGCGCCTGTGCCTGCAGGCCGTGCGCGGCCTGGCCAGGATCAAAGCCGGCTGAGCGGCCGTCAGGGCGCCTTGCCCGCCAGCCGCAGCCAGGTGCTCACCACCGTATCGGGATTGAGTGACAGGCTGTCGATGCCCTGCTGCATGAGCCATTCCGCCAGGTCGGGGTGATCCGAGGGACCCTGGCCGCAAATGCCGACGTACTTGCCTTCCGCCTTGCAGGCCCGGATGGCCATCGCCAGCAGCGTCTTCACCGCCGGGTCGCGCTCGTCGAACTTGTCCGCCACCAGGCTGGAATCCCGATCCAACCCCAGGGTGAGCTGGGTGAGGTCGTTCGAGCCGATGGAGTAGCCGTCGAAGCGCTGCAGGAATTCACGGGCGAGCAGGACGTTGGAGGGGATCTCGCACATCATCACCACCCTCAGGCCCCGTTCGCCCCGCTTCAGGCCATTCTCCGCCAGGACGGCGAGGGCGGCATCGGCGTCATTCAGGGTGCGCACGAAGGGCAGCATCACCTCGACGTTGGTCAGGCCCATGTCCTCACGCACCCGCCGCACCGCCCGGCACTCGAGCTGGAAGGCGCGCCGGAACATTGGGTGGGCGTAGCGCCCGGCACCACGGAAGCCCAGCATGGGGTTTTCCTCCTCCGGCTCGTAGTGCCGACCGCCGATCAGGTTGGCGTATTCGTTCGACTTGAAGTCCGACATGCGCACGATCACCGGCTTAGGCCAGAAGGCGGCGGCGATGGTGGCGATGCCTTCGGCCAGCTTCTCGACGTAGAAGCCGACCGGATCGGCATAACCCTGGATGCGCGCATCGACGGCTAGTTTCTCCTCCCGCGACAGCTTGTCATATTCCAACGCGGCATTGGGATGGATGCCGATGGCGGTATTGATGATGAACTCCAGGCGCGCCAGGCCGACCCCGTCGTGCGGCAGCAGGGCGAAGTGGAAGGCCTGCTCCGGATTGCCCACGTTCATCATGATCTTGACCGGGATCTCGGGCATGGCCTGCATGACCACCTCGGACTTCTCGAACCTGAGCAATCCCTGATAGACCCGGCCATCCTCGCCCTCGGCACAGGAGACGGTGACCTCGATGCCGTCGGGCACGCGGCGGGTGGCCTCTCCCGTGCCGACCACCGCCGGCACTTCCTCCACCCGGGTGGAGCGTTCTGCGGTCGCTTCGCTGGTGAACACCATGCGGATGGCCTTGTCACCCAGCTTCTTGCGGATGATCGAGCGGTGGCCGCGGGCCAGGGTGGGCTTGTGCACGTAGAACTCGTCCGGGTTGACC
>DAITOH010000007.1:0-4663 GCA_036834225.1 Thiobacillaceae bacterium
GCGCGCACTGGTATGCGCGACTAAAGGCCTGGTGCGCCGAGGCGTCGGCGCCCGAGCCCATCCGACGGGCCGCAACCTTGCTTGCGGGCTGGCTTGCCCTGGCCGGGCGGGTGCCGACGCACGACCTGCTCGACCGCGTCTTTCACGAAGGCGAGGTCGAGGCCCGTTACGCGGCCGCCGCCCCGCCGCACCTGCGCCCCGGGGTGCTGGCCAATCTGCGCGCGCTCATGGGCCTGTCGCTTAAGTTCTCTAGCGGCCGCTACCCCAGCCTGCCGCGCTTCCTGGACGAATTGCGCGCCCTGCGCGAGCACGCCGGTGATGAGGCCCCGAACGAACCACCGGCCGCAGCTCGGGATGCCGTGCGCTTGCTTACCATCCACGCCGCCAAGGGCTTAGAGGCGCCCATCGTCTTCCTCATCAAGGCGGATGAGACGGGGCGCGAGCAGGACCCCTATGGCGTGGTGCTTAACTGGCCTGCCGATGCGGCACGGCCGCGCCACTTCTCCCTATACGGTCCTAAGGAGTGGCGCGGGAAGGCGCGCGATGCGCTGTTTGCCCAGGAGCGCGCGCTAGCTGAGCGTGAGCGCTTAAACCTGCTTTATGTGGCCATGACGCGGGCAAGTCAGGTCCTGGTGGTAAGCGGGCTTGAGGATGGCAAGCCGGGCAGCTGGCTCGATCTCGTCCGTCAGGGCTTAGAGCGCGTCGATATGGCCCACTTGCCTGCGGTCGCACCATGTGAGCGCAGTGAGGGCGAGCCCTTGAGGCAGGTGCCCGTAGAACCGGAGCTTTCTGTACAGCCGGTGGGCATACGGCGCGAGCCTGCGGGCGAGGAGGCCGAGCACGGCGTGCGGGTGCACCGCTATCTGGAGCTGGCCTGCCGGGGTTGGGACGAGGCCGCCATCGAGCGCGATCTGGACTGCCCGGCGGCAGACTTCCGGCGCATCCGGGATGACGCCCGTGCCCTGCTGGAGGCACCCCATCTGCGCCGTTTCTTCGATCCGCGGCAGTACCTTGCGGCCCATGACGAACTGGCCTTCGTAGACCGCGACGGGGAGCTCAGACGCATCGACCGCCTGGTGGTGTACGAGCATGAGGTCTGGGTGCTGGATTACAAGACCGGCGGGCTCTCCGAGCCGGATCCGGCGCGCCGCGCCCAACCCTATCTGGAGCAGATCGCCGCCTATCGCCAGGCGATGTCCGTCTTGTACCCTAACCGCCGTGTGCGCGCCGCCCTGATCTTTGCCGACGGCGTGTTGTACGAGCCGGACACCTAGTCACGGCCGGAACATACCCGACAAAAACGGTCCACTATTGCCCTTAGCCCCGCCTCGCGGCAAACTACGCGCATCAGCAATCGCTAACGAGGAGTTGCCATGGGTGGTCTGAGCCCCACCACACCCAGACCCACCGAGATCAAGCTGCACAAACAGTCCAAACTGCTCGAGATCGCCTTCAACGACGGCCGGCGCTTCAACCTGCCGTTCGAATACCTGCGCGTGTTCTCGCCCTCCGCCGAGGTGCGCGGTCATGGCCCCGGCCAGGAGGTGCTACAGGTGGGCAAGAAGTATGTGGATATCACCCACATCGAACCCATCGGCCAATATGCCGTCTGTCTGTTCTTCGACGACGGTCACAACACGGGCATCTACTCCTGGGACTATTTTTACGACTTGGGGGTCAACCAAGAGCGTTACTGGCAGGATTATCTTGCGCGCCTTAAGGCGGCCGGCGCCTCGCGCGAGCCCAAGTCCCTGGTGAAGTAGCGCTAAGCCGTGATCGCCGACATCGCCTCGGCCATCGAACGGGCCACAGGCGTGCCGTTTACGCCCCGGGCCGTTCGCGCCGCCGGCGGCGGCTGCATCAACTTAGCCCGCATCATCGCGGGCAGCGATGGCCGGCGCTACTTCGTCAAGACCAACCATGCCCGATGCCTGGCCATGTTCGAGGCGGAGGCCGCGGGTCTTGAGGCGATCCGGGCCACCGGCACCGTGCGCGTACCCCGGCCGATCTGTAGCGGGGTAAGCGGTGACGAGGCCTGGCTGGTGCTGGAGTACCTGGATATGGGGGGACGCGGCAGCGCTGCCGAGCTGGGCCGGCGCCTTGCGGCCTTGCACCGGCACACCTGGGACCGCTATGGCTGGCATCGGGATAACACCATCGGCAGCACGCCGCAGATCAACACCCCCTGCCAGGACTGGATCGAGTTCTACCGCACGCATCGCCTAGGCTATCAGTATGCCTTAGCGGCCCGGCACGGCGCCCCACGCCGGTTGATCGAGCGTGGTGAGCGCCTGATCGCCGACTTAGACGGCTTCTTCGCGAGCTATCGCCCTGTGCCCTCCCTGCTGCACGGCGATCTCTGGGCAGGCAACTACGGTTATGCCGATGGCGAGCCGGTGATCTTCGACCCGGCGGTCTATTACGGCGACCGCGAAGCAGACCTGGCCATGACCGAGCTCTTCGGCGGCTTTTCGGCCGACTTTTACGCCGCCTACCGCGAATCCTGGCCCCTTAACGCTGGCTACCCTGTACGCAAGACGCTCTACAACCTCTACCACGTGCTCAATCACTTCAACCTGTTCGGCGGCGGCTATTTGCTCCAAGCCGAGCGCATGACGGATGCACTGCTGACGCAGTTGAGCGCCTGACAAGCCCGGATTCTCCGTTAACGTGTCGCGAGCCGATATGCCAAAGGACCATCCCGAATATGTCGTTTCTGTACACCGGCTTGCCCGGGCGTAGTCATTCATGGACAATTAGAGATCTTCAGTTACAGAACCCCCAAAAGCCACCATGAAACCCGGCATCCACCCCGATTACAAAGAGATTAGCGTCACCTGCAGTTGCGGCAATAGCTTCACCACCCGTTCCACCCTAGGCAAGCCCCTGCATGTAGAGATCTGCTCCGCCTGCCACCCGTTTTATACCGGCAAGCAGAAGATCGTCGACACCGCCGGCCGGGTCGAGAAGTTCCGTCAGAAATACGGCATGAAGAAATAATCCCCGTCCCGCCAGTGCCTCGCGGGGCGAGCAGGAAAAGGGCAGCGCGAGCTGCCTTTTTTCATCTCCGGCTTTGCAGCTTAAGCGCTCTGGCACAATCCATCCCGATGCAGCGGGAGACCCCCCATCCACAATTGCAGGCCACGGCGCCCGGCAAGCTGGCCTGGCTGGTCGTGTTCGCCCTGGTTTGGGCCCTCTACGGCCTCGCCGGGCGAGACGCCTGGCAGGCCGATGAGGCCCTTGCCCTGGGGGCCGTGCTGGACTGGCTTGAGCGCGGCAACTTGCCGCCGCAGGCTCCCCTCTACACCTGGGTGGCCGGTCTGACGGCCCGGCTGCTAGGCGGCATCTATACGCTCCAGGAAGGGGCACGCTGGGCGAGCGGGCTTTTTGCCCTGATCGGGGTGCTATTCACTGGCTTGGCGGCGCGCAGCCTCTACGGCACCGGTTACGGCGCCATGGCCGCCTTGCTGCTCATGGGGGCCTTCGGCCTGGTGCTGCGGGTGCATGCCCTGCTGCCCGAGACCGCCATACTGGCCGGCTATGCTCTGCTGCTATACGGCTTGGCGGAAAGCCGGCGCGGTCCCAACCGGGCATGGGCCATCTTTGCCGGGGCCCTCGTCCTGTTCCTGACCCGGGGGCTGGTGGATCTGCTCGCGGTCCTGCTCTGCGCCCTTCTACCTTTAGCCCTGCCGGGCTTTGCCACCCGCAGCTATCGCCTGGCTCTGGTCGAGGCGGGCATTATGCTGGCACTGGCGATCATCGCCTGGCTCGTCTATCTGGGTGGCGTGGGGCTGCTGGCCGATTGGTGGTCGGGACAGGTGGCGAGATTTACGGCATTCAGGGGGGTAGCACGGCAATTCAACACCCTGATCTGGTTCGCCTGGCCAGCCTGGCCGCTTGCGCTGGCTGCCATCTGGCACGAACACCGGCGGCTTGGGCGAGAGAACCCCTTGCATCTACCGCTGCTTGCCACCGGTGCTGCCCTGCTGGCGGGGCTGTTTGCCGCCTATAGTCACGATGGCGTGGCCATGCCGGCGCTCGTACCGCTCACCCTGCTGGCCACCTTCGGTGTCGCTACCTTAAGGCGGGGTGCCGCCCAGGCCTTCTATTGGTTCGGCGTAACCTGCTTCGTGTTCTTCGCCCTCGCCTTCTGGCTCTACTACGGCGCCCTAGAATGGGGGGTGCCGCGAAGGCTAGCGGCCCATCTCGCACGCCTGACACCCGGCTATACTCCCCAGGTCTCGGCTGGGAATGTGGGTCTGGCCGCGGCAGCGACTTTGGCCTGGCTGGCGGCAGTCCCTCTCTTCCCCCGCGCCAAGGTGCGCCCGGCCCTGGTCTGGGCCACCGGCATCACCTTAAGCTGGGTGTTGCTGGTGACCCTGCTTAAGCCCTGGGCAGAACTGTCCTGGGGTTACCGGCCCATCGCCGATGCGGTCGCGGCCCGCCTGCCGGCTAGCGCCTGCGTCGAGGTCGAGGCCACCGGGGCGGCCCGTGTCATGATGGACTACCACCTGGCGCGACGGCTGCCCGCGGCTGGCCAGCGATGTGGCTGGCGGCTGGAGGTGGGGGCACGGGATGCGCAGCTTCGCCCGGGGGCCGACCTGGTCTGGGAGGGGCGCAGGCCGCGCGAGAAACGCGAGGTCTATCGGCTCTACAGGCTGCC
>DAITOH010000007.1:4763-19621 GCA_036834225.1 Thiobacillaceae bacterium
GGGAGGGGCGCAGGCCGCGCGAGAAACGCGAGGTCTATCGGCTCTACAGGCTGCCAAACGATGGCTGGATTTAAGGCTTTGACCTGGATCGTCCTGATTTATCCGGAGCCCAAGCCCGAATGTGCATTCCGGGTTTAAGCACAACCGTCATAAGCCGCACGCCTTCCTCAACACCAACACCCGGAAGACCTGGCCCGTGGCCGCACGACTTTGAGTGCCATGTTCGAGATCGTTCTCTACCAGCCCGAGATCCCGCCCAACACGGGCAATGTCATGCGCCTGGCGGCCAATACCGGCTGCCGTCTGCATCTGGTGCGGCCCCTGGGTTTCTCGCTGGAAGACCGCCATTTGCGCCGCGCGGGCTTAGATTATCGCGAATACGCCGAGGTCAGGGTGCATGACGACTGGAACGCTACCCTGGCAGCCCTGGCGGGGCGCACCGTCTATGCCATGACCACCCGCGCCCGCCGTCTGTTGCACGAGGCCAGCTTCAGGCCGGGCGACGTGCTCCTGTTTGGGCCGGAGACGCGTGGGCTGCCGGCGGAGATGCTCGCCCAGTTCCCCGAAGAGCAGTGCCTGCGTCTGCCCATGCGGCCCGGCAGCCGCAGCCTCAACCTGTCCAACGCGGTGGCAGTCACCGTCTACGAGGCTTGGCGGCAGAACGGATTCACGGGTGGCGTGTGAACGGCTTAAAGGCAGCGGTTCGCCCGCTCACCCCTCGCGGCTGACCGCTCGCAGCCCTCAGGCCCACTCATCCTTCAGCCCGCGGTTGAGCAGGGCCGCCACCGCCTGCTGGGGCGAGAGTTCCTGGTCGAGTATGCGGCACACGGCCTCGGTGATGGGCATATCCACCTCGAGTTCATGGGCCAGGCGCCGTACCTCGCGCGCACTGGTCACGCCCTCGGCGACGTGGTTTAGGTCGCGCAGGATGCACTCCAGCCCGGTCCCCGCCGCCAGTCTGAGGCCCACCTGGCGGTTGCGGGAGAGGTCGCCGGTGCAGGTGAGGATAAGATCGCCCACGCCCGACAGGCCCATGAAGGTCTTGGGCTCACCCCCAAGGCGCACACCCAGTCGGGTCATCTCGGCCAGCCCGCGGGTGATGAGGGCCGCACGAGCATTAAGTCCGAACTGCAGGCCATCGGAGACGCCGGCGGCGATGGCGATGACGTTCTTGACCGCGCCGCCGACCTCCACCCCGACCACATCGGTGCTCGAATAGGGACGCAGGGTGCTGGTGTGCAGGGCTACCGCCGCCTGACGGGCGAACTCGGCATCTTGCGAGGCCAAGGTCAGCGCCGCCGGCAGGCCGCGTGCCACCTCGAGCGCGAAGCTGGGGCCGGAAAGCACGCCGCAGGGCACGTCCGCCGGCCACTCCTCGGCCACCACCTCGTGCGCGAGCTTCATGCCGCCCGCCTCGAAGCCCTTGCACAGCCAGATCAGCGGCCGCGTGCAGCCGGCCTCCACGAGCTGGCGCAGCAGGCTGCGAAACCCGCCGGTGGGCACGGCGGCGATGAGATAGTCGGCATCACAGGTCGCCTCGTCCAGATCGCCGGTGATATGCAAGGTAGGAGGCAGGGGGACGCCCGGCAGATAGCGGCTGTTGACCCGTTCCGCGCGCATGGCGCGGACATGTTCCGGGTTGCGCGCCCACAGCCAGACGCGCGCGCGCTCCGTCAGGCGAATGGCGATGCCGGTGCCCCAGGCGCCGGCACCTAGGATGCTCAGCTTCATGGCGGCGCTCGGTGTGCCGCCGTCAGTTAGGTTGCTGGCCCGCCTGCTTGGCCTGCTGCTGCATGTAGAGTAGTTCGAAGTTCACCGGCTGCAGCAGTAGCGGCGGGAAGCCGGCGTCAAGGACGGCGCTTGACACCACCTCGCGGGCGTAGGGGAAGAGGATGTTGGGGCAGCCGATGGCGAGCGCCGCCTCCAGGGCCTCCTTGGGTAGGTTCTGGATGCGGAAGATGCCGGCCTGGTGCACCTCTACCAGAAATGCGGTCTTGTCCTTGATCTTGGCGGTGATGGTAAGCGTCAGCTCGGTCTGGTAGATGTCCTGTTCTACCGGTCCGCTCTGGGTGTAGATCTGCATGTCGACCTCGGGCTGCTCGCGCTCGAGAAAGATCTGCGGCGCGTTGGGCACCTCCACGGACAGGTCCTTGACGTAGATCTTCTCGATGTTGAAAAAAGGTTGGGACTGCGACTGCTCTTCGCCCATGGGGTTCCCTGCTGGTGGGGTGATCAAACTTGTGATTATAACCTTGCCATTGTGACGGTTGCGGGGCAGCCTCGGTGTGGCTAGGCGTCGACGATGTCAGCCGCTGCGCCGGGCAGTCGAGACCATGCCACGGCCTCAACCTGCCAACAGGGGGTCGAGCTCGCCGCCAGCGTCCAGTTCAACGAGGTCGTCGAAGCCGCCAACATGACGCTCGCCAATGAAGATCTGCGGCACGGTGCGGCGTCCGGTGATGCGCATCATCTCTTCCCGGCGTTGAGGCTCCAAGTCGACGCGGATCTTTTCCAGGTCAGTCACCCCCTTCTTACGCAACAGCATCTCGGCGCGCTGGCAGTAGGGGCACACGGCGGTGGTATACATCTTCACATGCGGCATGGGGTGTCCTCAGGGGTCATTTTTCCTTAGGCAGGCCGGCCTGTTCCCAGGCCACCATGCCACCGGACAGGTTGTGGACCTTGTCGAAGCCGGCCTTGCGCAACAGGTGGCATGCACGGCTAGAGCGGCTGCCCGTGCGGCAGACAGCGACGATGGGCTTGTCTTTGTGTTTTTCCAGGTCCTTGACCCGGCCTTTGAGCTGACGCAGCGGGATATGCTTGGCCTTGGGGATGTGGCCGTCGCGGTATTCCGAGTCCTCGCGCACATCCAGCATAAGCGCATCCTTGTGGTTTAACAGCATCACCGCCTCCTGCGGACCGACCTGCTTGATGCCGGAGAGGCGACCGCTGATGGAGGGCCAGATCAGCATGGCACCCGAAAGCAGGGCGAGCAGGACAAGCCAGATGTTCTGCAGGATGAAATCCATGACTCTTACTCGGTGAACAGGTCGAAGTCGACGCTGACCTTAGGCAGGACACCAACCGCGACTTTGCCGTGCATCTCCAGGACCTGCGGTCGCCCGTAGCGCTTAGCCTCGAGCCGGTAGATGGTGAGCACCCGGTCGGTAGGGTGCAAGAACCACACCTCCGGCACGCCGGCGCGCTCGTAAGCAGCGAGCTTGACCGTTTGGTCGCGTCCGGCCGAGGCCGGCGAGAGCACCTCCGCGACCCAGTCCGGCGCGCCGCGCACCCCGCGCTCGTCGAGCTTGGCCGGGTCGCACACCACCAGCACGTCTGGCTGCAGCACCGTGTCGATCTCGGCATCGGCCTCGCTGGCCTTGGGCAGGCGCACGTCGAACGGGGCGACGAAGGTCTGGCAGCCGCTGCCCTTCAGGGCGGTAGCGAGCTGACGACTGAGCTCCACGACCACGAGCTGATGGCTGCGTGAGGGTGCCGGCGCCATGGCATAGGCCGCGCCGTCGATCAGCTCGTAGCGGGTGTCCTCCGGCCAGGTCAGATAGTCAGCGTAGGTGTAGCGCTCGGTGCGGGTCTGCGGGTGTCCCATGACTACAGAGTGCCTATAGCCCATGAAAGCCCAATTATCGCTCAATTGGCGCAGGCCGCCTGCTCTTTGAAGCCTAGCTTCTTCAGGATGGTGACCAGCGGGCAGAGGTTGGTGAAGCCGGACTGGAACAGGTTCAGGCCGACGAAGGCGGTAAACCACATCCAGGATGGCTGGCTCAGATCGGCCTGGCCGGTGAAATGGGCCAGGGCGAGGGAGAGCAGGATGAAGAAACCGGCAACGATGCGGACGATGCGTTCGATGGTCATGGGTTTGCTCCTAGGTTCACGGTTGATGACACGGTCAAGCCGCCTCGGGTTGCAGGCGGCGCTGCCAAAGATAATAAAGCAGCGGGATCACCACCAAGGTGAGCGCGGTGGAGGCGAAGGTGCCGAAGATCAGTGAGATGGCGAGTCCGCCAAATACCGGATCGGTGATCATGATGGCCGAGGCCAGGATGATAGCCAGCGCTGTGAGCAGGATGGGGCGGAAGCGCACGGCGCCGGCCTCCATCACCGCCTCCTTTAGGCCGTAGCCCTGGCGCCGGTAGTCGAGGATGAAGTCGATGAGCAGCAGCGAGTTCCTGACCACGATGCCGGCAAGCGCGATGGCGCCGATCATGGAGGTCGCCGTGAAGGGCTGGCCCATGACCCAGTGGCCGGGGAAGATGCCGATCAGGGTCAGCGGGATGGCCCCCATGACCAAGATGGGCAACATGAAGGACTTGTAGTACGCGGTAAGCAGCAGATAGATCAGCACCAGGGCGACGATGAAGGCGCTGCCCAGGTCGCGGAAGACGTCCAGGGTAAGCCGCATCTCGCCGCCCCAAAGCAGGGTGTAGCCGGTCACGTCCTTAGGCTGGGCCTCGACGAATCCCAGGTTGCCGGTGGTGAAGGCAACGCCGCTTTTGTCCAGGCGTTTTCCGTCGAGCATCTGGTCTAGGGCCAGCACGGCGTAGACTGGGCTTGAGGTGATCATCTCGCCACCCACCATGACCATGGGGTGCAGGTCGCGGCTATAGATGGGTTTGGCCTCGATCACCCGTTCGACGCGGACAAACTCGGCGAGCGGGATCTGGGCGCCCTGCGCGTTCGTCACTCGCAGCGCCAGCAGGGTCTCGGGGCTTGCGCGTAGTTCACGCGGCAGGCGCACACGGATCTCGACGGGCTCGCGGGCATCGTCCACATGGAGGGTGCCGACGGCGAAGCCGGAGGTGTAGTTGCGCAGCAATTCCGCCACCTGGGCCGGTGCGACCCCGGCCAGGATGGCGCGCTCGGCATCCACCCGCACATCGAAGCTTGCAACGTCTGCCCCCACTGTATCGTCCACGTTAATGAGGCCATAGATCTGACCGAAGGCGGCGTTCACCTCGGCGGCGGCAAGCCGCAGGCGGTCGTAGTCCGGCCCATAGAGTTCGGCCAGGATCTGGGAGGGGACAGGCGGTCCGGGCGGGGTCTCGTAGATCTTGATCTTGGCCTGGGGATGGGCTGAGCGCACCGGCATGAGCAGTTGGTCGAGTTCCTGCGCGATGTCGTGCGAGGATGCGCTACGATGATGCTTGTCGGTCAGGTTGACGCGGATCTGGGCGAAGTTGGCGCCGCGCTTGATGAGGTCGCCACGCACCAGGGCGGCGAAATCGATTGGCGCCGGCAGGCCCAGGAAGGCCTGGTAGTCCATCACCTCCGGGTGTGCGGCCAGTACCGCCCCCACCTCCCGCGCCACCCGGTCGGTGGCGGCGAGCGCCGTGCCGGCGGGCATGTCGATCTGCAACAACATGGTGTTGGTGTTGTCGTTGGGCAGCATCTTAAGCTCCACCCCTAGGGGCGAGAGCGGCCCGTTCATACCGGACGGCCGCACGAACTGCCAGGCAGGCATCATCATGGACCCGATCAGGAGGGCCAGTACGGCCAGGAAGAACAGGTTGCGCTTCGGTCCGCTGGCAATTAAGGGGCGGATGACCGCCAGGTAGCCGCGGCGTAGCCCATCGGAGGCCTCGTGGTCGCGGTCCTCCAGGGTGGGCGATTCCTGCATGGCTTTGAGCGCCTTGCCCTGCAAGGCGCGGCGCGCCGCCCAGGGCACCACGGAATAGGCGATGAACAGGGAAGCCAGCATCGCCACCGGCACGTTGATCGGGATGGGGCGCATGAAGGGGCCCATCATGCCGGTGACGAAGGCCATGGGGATGAAGGCGAGCATCACCGCTAAGGTGGCGATGTTGGTCGGGTTGCCGATCTCATTGGTGGCTAGGATTAAGCTGCGGCCAAAGTCTTTGATCTTCTCCTTGCAATGGTGCAGGTGGCGGTGGATGTTCTCGATGACCACGATGGAGTCGTCGACCAACAGGCCCAGGGCAAGGATCAGGGCGAACAGGGTGATACGGTTGATGGTCTGGCCGAAGAGATAGCCCACCGCCAGGACGATGAACAGGATCAACGGGATGGTCATGGTGACGATGGCCGCCTCGCGCCAGCCGAGGAACCACCACATGAGCAGGACGACGGTGAAGATGGCGATGCCCAAGTGTTCCACCAGCAGGTTCACCGCGGCGTTGGCGCGCTCGCCGTCGTCGCGGGTGACGGTGATGGTGATGCCCTCGGGTAGCGCCTTGCGTTTGAGTTCCTCCAGCTTGGCCAGTACCGCGTCGGAGACCGTCACGCCGTTGGTGCCGGCCTTCTTGGCAATAGCCAGGGTCACGGCCGGCTGCGGCTCGTCGCGCCCTAAGCCGATCCATGAGGTCTCCTCCGTCTCGGCGCCGCCCTCCTCGATACGCGCCACATCCTTCAGATAGATCGGCCGGCCTTCGTTCACCCCCACGACGGTCTCGCCCACCTCCCGGGCCGAGCCGAAAAAGCCGGCTAGCCGCAGGGGTTGGGTCCGGTTGCCCTGGACCAGCTCACCTAAGGGGGCGGCGACGTTGGCGCCGCGCAGCATGCGTTCCACCTGGTCTAGCGTCAGGCGCGCAGCCTCCAGCCGCTGCGGGTCGATCCAGACGTTCACCGTTGGGGCGCGGCCGCCGACGATCTGGGTGAAGGACACGCCGGGGACGTTGCGCAACTGCTCCAGCAGACGCGCCCCCACCTCGCGCAGCCGCCGGTCGTCATAGCGCGCCGAGCTCAGGGTCAAGGTGAGGATGGGCACGTCGTCGACGTTGATCGGCCGCACCACGGGCTGCATGGCGCCGGGCGGGATGCGGTCTATGTTCTGCATGAGCTGGTTGTAGAGCTTGACTAGGCTCTCCTCCTGGTCTTGCCCGACCTCGAACTGCACCGTCACCACGCCGTAGTCGTTGGCGGCGTAACCGAAGGTGTGGTCCACCCCCGACTGGGCGTTCATGATCGTCTCCAGCGGCTTGACGATCAGGTTGTGCACCTCCTCGGCGCTGGCCCCGGGCTTGGCGACGATGATGTTGGCCGCCGGCACCACGATCTGCGGGTTGTACTCGCGCGGCGTCATGAACAGGGCCAAGGCCCCGATCATGAACAGGAACAGGATCATCAGGGGCGTGATCTTGGATTCCAGGAAGGCGCCGGCCAGCCGGCCGGCGATGTTTAGGCCGCCCGGTTCGGTGTCGGGGGTGCGCATCGGTTCGGACATGCCCAATCCCTCGCCTTAGCCCTTGACGCGGTCGCCGTTTGCGAGCCGCTCGGCACCTTCCGCCACATAGCGCTCGCCCGCCTCCAGACCGGCCTGGATCTCGATCCGGCCCTCGTGTTGCTCGCCGATGCGCACCATGCGGAAACGGGCCACACCCTCGGCATCCACCACGAACACCCCGTCGATGCCGGCACGCCGGATTAAGGCGGTGGCCGGAATGGTGATGGCCTGGCGGGCCTCCAAGGGGAAGAGTGCGCGGGCAAAACTGCCGCTCCTCAATCCCTCGGCGGCGGCATCGAGCTTGACCAGGAAGGTGCGACTGACCGGGTCGGCCGCCGGCGAGATGCGGGCCACCCGGGCCTCGATGAGGTGATCCAGGCCATCCACCTCCACCTGGATGACCTGACCCGGCTTAAGACGGGCCAGGATGTCCTCCGGCACCTGGGTCTCGACCTGCATCGGACCGGCCGATTCCAGTACCAGCACAGGCTGTCCCGGTGCGGCCAAATCGCCGCGGTCGGCGAGCTTGCGGGTGATCACCCCGCCGATGGGCGCGGTGACCACGGCATAACGCAGTTGCCCGGAGGCGGTCGCAAGCTGGGCCTTGGCCTGGGCCAGCCGGGTGGCGGCCAGGTCGCGGTTGAGCTTCATCTTTTCGTATTGCTGACGGGTGACCACGTCCTCCTTGAGCAGGTTGGCGTAACGGTCGTAATCGGCCTGGGCGTCGCGGTAGGCGGCCTCGGCCTGCTGCACGGCGTGCCGCGCCAGCTCCACCTGCCCCTGCACGTCCAGGGGGTCGACGGTGAACAGCCGCTGCCCGGCCTTGACCGCCTGACCCTCCGCCACGGCGATGTCGCGGATGTAGCCCATGAGGCGCGAGGCCACCTCTACCCGCTCGCGTGCGACCACGGTGGCCGGCGCAGCATGATAGGTCGGCAGCGGCCGGACGGCGGCTACTTCCGTGCGTGCCTCGATCGTTCGGGCCTGGCTAGCCGGCGCCGAGGCCTCCTTGTCCGCACCGCAGCCGGCGAGGACGAGCAGAAACACCGTGGACAGGAGGGCGTGAAGGCTGGATCGCTTCATGGGCGGTTACCTGTTTTAAGAAACTGGCTACACCGAGTGTTCCCGACCCCCGCAACGAGGGGCGACGGGGTTTAGCCCGGTCCTGGTGACGCTCATATCGGATCACCGGTCAGCACACCGACGGCGCGCTGCAGTTCGCCGCGTTGCACCGCCAGTTCGTGACGGGCGGCCACCAGATCGGCGCGGGCCCGGTCCAGCTGGACCTGGGCGGTGAGCAGTTCGGTGACCGTGGCCATGGCATTTTCGTAGCGGCGCTTGACCAGGCGTTGGGCCTCCTCAGCCTGCTCCACCGCCATTTCGCGCGCAGTGACGCGCTCCTCCGCCTCCAGGGCGCGACGCCGGGCGTCGGCGACCTGGAGCGTGATGCCATCCTGGGCCTGGCGCAGGCGGGCGGCGAGCTCGCGTCGTCCCGCCTCGGCCCGGTCCACGCTGGCGCGTGTGACGCCGGCGTCGAAGGCCGTCCAGGTCAGCACGCCAACCAGGGTCTGGCTGCTGGCGTTAAGTCCGATCGTCTTGTCGTTCCAGTCCTGGCGCAGCGTGACGGTGAACTGGGGACGCTTGCCGGCACGCGCTGCCTCCACCTGGGCCGCCGCCGCCTCCATCTGACTGCTCAGGGCGGCCAGGGCGGCGTGTCCGTCCAGCGCCTGACGGCGCAATTCCTGTTCACTGCCGGGCAACAGCCTGGGCAGGACGGGCGCGCCTACGTCCAGAGGAGCGTCCAGGGGCTTGCCCAGCAACAGCTTGAGCCGATCCAGGGCGCTCGCCACACCGTTGCGGGCCTCGGTTAAGCGCAAGCGGGCGTCCTCCTGATAGACGCGGGCTAAGAGCACGTCGCTTTTCACCGCCAGGCCCTGCTGGTGCATGCGCTGGGTGACGCGCACGTACTCCTCCGCCGCGGCCAGGGCCTGCTCGGCCACCCGCACATGGGCGCGGGCAGTGTGTACCCCTTGGTAGCTCATCAGCACTTGCTGGATCAGCTGCTGCCGCGCTGCGATGTCGCCCGACTGGGCGGCGCGCACCAGCGCCTTCGCCTGAGCTACATAACTACTCAACTGGCCGCCGGTGTAGATCGGCCAGGCTAGCTCCATACGGGTATTAATATTGCTGATGGCCTTGGGGTCGTTCAGTCTGGCCGGATCGAAGTCGCCGCCCGTGATCCGTTCCTGGCCCAATTTCAGGCCGAAGGCACCCAGCGGGTCGTTGGTGTGCGTGCCGATGAGCGAGAGGCTGACCCGCGGCATACGGCCAGCCTCGGCCTGCCGCAGGCCGGCCTCGGCCTGTTCGATCCGGCTGCGGCTGACGGCGAGATCTGGATTCTGGGCCAGGGCCAAGTCGACGCACTGTCTGAACTCTAGCGTCTCGGCGGTCGCACCGGCCGAAAGCAGTGCGAGGGCGACGACCTGGAGCAGTCTCCGCAGTGTGATCAGGGGCATGACCGAACTCCTAGTTTGGGCGCACGCAGCACCACGACTGGCAGCCACCGGCCACAACCGGAGCTGCATATTAGTGTTGGATAATATAATTAATCATTAATATTTATACAAGAGATGGGTAAACGCGGTCTTTGGATCGGCAGTCACCGTCTGGCGAATCCGCAAAACACGTCCCGCATCATGCCGATGAGCTGCAGGGTGCGCGTGTCGCTGACGCGGTAGTAGACCCGGTTAGCGTCCCTGCGCGTGCGCAACACCCCTTTGTCGCGCAGGATAGCCAGATGCTGAGAGACGTTGCTCTGGGAGGTGCCCACGTTGTCGACGATGTCCTGCACACTGAGCTCCTTGTCGCCTAGCACGCAGAGGATCTTCAGCCGCAGCGGATGCGACATGGCCTTGAGGGCGCGAGAGGCCTGTTCAATGTGCTCGTCGTTCTCGATGAATTCCGTGGAGATCATGTGGGATTCCTTCCCCCTGAAGACGCGTAAACTTACTGTAACGCTGCCGGGACCGAAATAATTATTCAAATATAATAAAATGACGATGGATTTTGCCCGGATTTCTAATAAAATCTTCTAATGCCCCCTGCTGTCAGACCCGTACTTCTCATCATCCTCGACGGCTTCGGATATCGCGAGCCGGATCCCTACAATGCCATCTCCACGGCCCACAAGCCCAACTGGGACCGGCTCTGGCAGCATCACCCCCACACCCTGATCCACGCCTCCGAATCGGCGGTCGGGCTGCCCAGCGGCCAGATGGGCAATTCGGAGGTGGGACATCTCAACATCGGTGCTGGCCGCGTGGTCTATCAGGACTTCACCCGCATCGACCTCGCGATCCAGTCCGGCCACTTTTACAGCAACCTGGCCATTCAGGACGTCATCCAGCAGGTCAAGGCCAGAGACAGCGCGCTGCACGTCTTCGGCCTGGTCTCGGACGGGGGGGTGCACAGCCATGAGACCCACATCCACGCGATGCTGGAGATGGCCGTGCGTGAAGGGGTGAGCAAGCTGTACATGCACGCCTTCCTGGACGGTCGCGACACCCCGCCTAAGTGCGCCGAGGTCTATCTCAGGCGGCTGCAGGACAAGCTCGACGGCCTGGGCCACGGCCGCATCGCGTCCATCGTCGGGCGCTACTATGCCATGGACCGCGACCGCCGCTGGCCGCGCGTCAAGCAGGCCTTTGATCTCATCACGCTGGGCCGCGCCGAGTATCGTGCCGCCACGGCGATCGAGGGCCTGCACCTGGCCTATGCGCGCGGCGAGACCGACGAGTTCGTCAAGGCCACCGCCATCGTGCCGCAAGGGGCCGAGCCGGTGCGCATGCACGACGGCGATGCCGTGGTACACATGAATTTCCGTTCCGATCGGGCGCGCCAACTCACCCGCGCCTTCTTAGCCCCGGACTTCGCCGAGTTCGAGCGCGAATACGTGCCCAGGCTCGCGCGCTATTGCACCCTGACGCAGTACAGCGAGGAATTCGACGTGCCCGTGGCCTTCCCGCCGGAGCGCATCCGCAACAGCTTCGGGGAATACATCTCCAACCTGGGTTTAAGGCAGCTGCGCATCGCCGAGACGGAGAAGTATCCGCACGTGACCTACTTCTTCAACGGCGGCGTGGAGACTGTCTTCCCCGGCGAGGAGCGCATCATGGTGCCCTCGCCGCACGTGGCCACCTACGACCTCAAGCCGGAGATGAGCGCCTACGAGGTGACCGACCGGCTCATCGAGGCCATCGGCAGCCGCAGGTTCGACGCCATCATCTGCAACTATGCCAATCCCGACATGGTCGGCCATACCGGCGACCTGGCCGCGGCCCGGCGCGCCATCGAGGTGGTCGACGAGTGCTTAGGACGGGTGGTCGAGGCCATGCGGGCGATCGGCGGCGAGGTGCTGGTGACGGGGGATCACGGCAATGCCGAATGCATGCTCGACGAAGTGGCGCACCAACCCCACACCGCGCACACCACCAACCTGGTCCCCCTGATCTATGTTGGCCGGCCCGCCCGTATCGCTAAGGAGGGCGCGCTGGAGGACGTGGCCCCGACCCTGCTTAAGATGATGGGTTTGCCCCAACCCCGGGAGATGACCGGCCATCCCCTGGTGATGTTCGATGGCGAGGCGGCCCCGCCGGCTGGCACCACGCCCTGATCGCACGAAGACGTGTGCTGATCGTCCGCTTGCTGCTGCTGATCTGTCTTGCCTTCCCGGTCTGGGGCTCGGTGGACGGCAGGCGGCAGGAGCTCGAAGCCCTGCGTCAACGCATCGAGCAGCTCAAAAAGGAGATCGAGCAGGCCTCCGAGGACAGGTCCGAGGCGGCAGACGCCCTCATGCAATCCGAGCGGCGCATCTCCGACGTCAACCGCAGCCTGCGTGAACTGGGCGAGCGGTTGCGGACGCTGAACAAGGAACTCGACGCCTTGTTTATCGCCTCACGGCAGACTCAGGCCGACCTCGAGGCACAGCAGGCGCAGTTGGCGCAACTGCTGCGCGCTAGCCATGCCCAGGCCGGTAACGATGCGTTTCGCCTGCTGCTTAGCGGTCGCGACCCGGCCGAGATCTCGCGCAATCTGGCCTATCTGCGTTATGTGGGCCAGGCCCGACAGAACATAATCCGCGACTACCAGAGCACGCTGGAGCGCCTGCGCGCGCTGGAGGCCCAGACCCAGGAGCGCAAGCACAGCCTCATTCAGGCGCGTGCGGAGCAGCTTCGCCAGAAGACAGCGCTCGAGTCGGAGATGCGGCAAAGGCAGGTCGTTCTAGACAGGCTGTCCGACCAGATCCGCGCCCAGCGACAGC
Organism: Thiobacillaceae bacterium; assembly: GCA_036834225.1. Taxonomy (GTDB): domain Bacteria; phylum Pseudomonadota; class Gammaproteobacteria; order Burkholderiales; family Thiobacillaceae; genus JANWZL01. Next base: position 17,282 of record DAITOH010000007.1, read on the forward strand.
AGGTCAGCACTCTGGTGCGTGATGAGCAGCGGCTGGCCCGCCTGATCGAGCGTCTGAGCCGTATGGTGGCCAAGCCGCTTCGTCAGATCCAGAAGCCGAAGACGCCGGGGCAGCAGGTCACCGAGGTGGCCGATGCCAGTCTGGCCAATATCGAATTCGAAAAGCTCAAGGGGCGCCTGGCCCTGCCCGTGGCCGGCGAGATCCTGTCCCGCTACGGGCAGCCGCGGGATGGCGGCGGGCCGGCCTGGAAAGGTTTGTTCATCCGGGCCCCGCGGGGGCGGGAGGTGCGCGCCGTCGGCAATGGCCGGGTCGCCTTCGCCGACTGGCTGCGGGGCTTCGGCAACCTGCTCATCCTGGACCATGGCGACGGCTACCTGAGCCTGTACAGCAATAATGAAAGCCTGTATAAGCAGGTGGGTGAACTTGTCCGGGCGGGCGATGTCATCGCTACGGTCGGCAATACGGGAGGTCAGGAGCATCCTGGCCTGTATTTCGAGCTACGACGTCAGGGCCGTCCCTTTGACCCCCTGTCGTGGGTTAAGCCCGGCACCGCCGGATGATCGTATGGCGATTATGAAGATTTACAGATTCAAACAGTTCGGCCTGCTGGCACTGGGTGCCCTACTGGGGGCGGCGCTCACCCTGAACTATCCCGCGGTGGCCCAACGTGAGCAGGCATCCTTGCCTGTGGATGATCTGCGCACCTTCACCGAGATCTTCGGCAAGATCAAGAGCGACTATGTCGAGCCGGTAGAGGACAAGAAACTGTTGACCGAGGCCATCAATGGCATGCTCTCCGGTCTCGACCCGCACTCTGCCTACCTCGACGCCGAGGCTTTCAAGGAACTGCAGGTGGGCACGCAGGGCGAGTTCGGCGGCTTGGGCATCGAGGTGAGCATGGAGGACGGCTTCGTCAAGGTGGTGGCGCCCATCGAGGACACCCCCGCCCATCGGGCCGGCATCAAAAGCGGTGACCTGATCATCAAGCTGGACGAGACGCCGGTCAAGGGCATGACCCTCAATGAGGCGGTCAAGCGCATGCGCGGCAAGCCGGGCAGCGACATCACCCTCACCATCATGCGCAAGGGCGAAGCCAAACCGATCGTGGTCACCATCACGCGGGCGGTGATCAAGATCAAAAGCGTCAAATCCCAGCTCGTGGAGCCGGGTTATGGCTATGTGCGCATCACCCAGTTCCAGGAGCAGACCGGGCCTAATCTGGTGGATGCCCTCATGGGCCTGCAGGAGCAGAACAAGGGCGAACTCAAGGGCCTGGTGCTGGATCTGCGCAACAACCCGGGCGGGCTGCTCAATTCCGCCGTGGCCGTGGCCGGCACCTTCCTCAAGCCGGGCGAGCTGGTCGTCTACACCGACGGGCGCAGTGAGGACGCGCGCATGCGTCTGACGAATGCACGCGAGCATTATCTGCGCAGCAACGAAAAGGATTTCCTGGCCAGGGTACCGGACTGGGTCAAGAGTGTGCCGCTCGTCGTCCTGGTCAACGGCGGCTCGGCATCAGCTTCCGAGATCGTTGCCGGTGCCGTGCAGGATCATCGTCGCGCCGTGGTCGTCGGCACCCAGACCTTCGGCAAGGGGTCGGTGCAGACCATCCTGCCGCTAAACAACGGCAACGCGATCAAGCTCACCACCGCGCGCTACTTCACCCCCAAGGGGCGCTCCATCCAGGCCAAGGGCATCGCGCCCGACATCGTCGTCGAGGAGGCCACGGTCACCGCCGCAGAAAGCCCTCCGTCGCTGGCCGTGCGCGAGGCCGACCTCACCCGTCGTCTGGCCAACGGCAAGGAGGAGCCGGTGAAGGATGAGAAGGTCAAGGAAGACAAGGCCCGCAAGGAAGGCAAGGTTGTGACGCCGGAGACGCGCGAGATCATCTCCAAGAACGACTACCAGTTCAACCAGGCGCTGATCCTGCTCAAAGGCTTGCACTTCCTGCAGAAGCGCCAGCAGGCGGGGAGTTGATGCTGCCAGGCGGCGATTGTCTTCCATGCCACGCCGCCGGTGTCCTGCTGTCGCAACTGCCGCATCTTAGGGTGCGGCGCCTGGGCGAAAGACAGCTGGAGGCGCCCTATGACCTCGCCGACTACAGCTTGGAGGATCTCGAATCGCTGCTAAGCCAACAGGGTTTGCACCTTGAGGGCAGCTTGCTGATTCCCGTCAAGTGTGCCCTGATCTATCGCGAGAATCTGGGCAAACCCGAGGTGAAGACGAAGAACCACCAGCCGCACACTCGGGTGTAGGATCAGCGTCCGCACGGTGACCACGACGAAACGCCGCAGGAGTGGAGGCAGTACAAGCAGGCGGGTGCTAAGTTGCGCGGTGAGT
>DAITOH010000008.1:0-17521 GCA_036834225.1 Thiobacillaceae bacterium
ACCGCGCAACGCAGCGATCCGTTCGCGCAGCAGGTTGTGCAGACCTTCCCTAAGAGACGTCTTGGCGCTGGGTTTTGGGCTTTGTTGCATCGCAAGCAAGCGTCATCGACCCGAGACGATCCAACTGGACCTTCTGCCTCGGGGAGAGGGGCTTAAAGAGAGGGAGTGGACACGGTGGCATTCATGCTCCGGGGCATCGCCATGTCCGCTCGATTGCACCGATTAGGTGAGATCGCTTTACACCCGCTTGCGCGTCTCAAACGGGCGCTTTGTGTGGTCCTTCGGCCCACCCTTCGGCTACGGCTGCCGACCAGCACGGCGTGCTATCCTGCGCCCTGCGGGCTGGTCGCGCAAGACACCCGTTTTGTCCGCCCATCGGTCGTGTACAACTGCGGTTTTTAGGATAATCCAACACCGAGAGCGTATACGAGGAGACGGAAAGACATGCTTAAAGCGGGCGATCGCGCGCCTGACTTCGAGCTGCCCGATGCCGACATGGAGATTGCCAGCCTGTCGGATTACCGGGGCAAGCACTGCGTCGTGCTGTACTTTTATGTGCGCGATGATACGCCGGCCTGCACGACCCAGGCGATCGAGTTTAGCGACCTGGATGACCAGTTCGCTCGCCATGGGTGTGTAGTCATCGGTATCTCCCGCGACGACTGCATCAGCCATGGCGCATTTCGTGACAAGCACGGCATCACCGTGCGCCTGTTGTCGGACAAGGACGGCACCGTCTGCCGGCACTACGGCGTGCTGGTCGACAAAAAGGTGGATGGCGTCATGCGTGAGGCCGTACAGAGATCCACCTTCATCATCGATCGTGCGGGTATCATTCGGCACGCCCTGTACGGCATCCACCCCAAGGGGCATGCCGCCCAGGTCCTGCAACTGGTCAAGGAACTCTGAAGTGAATATCGTCAAAATACCGTGGTGACCCTCTCTCACCGGCTCAGTACCCTGGAGGGTGACCTTTAAGGAGGCGGGCGGCAATGACCCGGCGATCTATCTGCACGGCGGCCATGACGGCATCTTCCTGAAGGTGGAAGCGACGCTAAAGGGTGTGTGCGCATGGCCACCGAAGACGAGATCGCCCACGGCTGCGCACACGGCTTAAGCGGTACCACCACGCCCAAAGGCATGCCTAAGCGGCGTCATCCCGGTCCAAAACCGCATGATGTAACCCAGCGCGGCTTTATCTAACTCAGGCGTTACAATGCTGCCCCCGTCGCTCATCCTTCTAGCATGAAAACCACCTATCTCGACTTCGAACAGCCTATCGCCGAACTGGAGGCCAAGATTGAGGAGCTGTCCGAGGTGCAGGGCGATGCGACGCTGGACATCTCCGAGGAGATCGAGCGCCTGCGCAAGAAGAGCCTGGCCCTGACCAAGGAGATCTACTCCAAACTCAACGCCTGGCAGATCTCCCAGGTTGCACGTCATCCCCAGCGCCCCTATACCCTGGACTACATCCAGCGGCTGATGACCGATTTTCAGGAACTGCATGGCGATCGCGCGTTCGCCGACGACCAGGCCATCGTCGGCGGCATCGCCCGCTTCGAGGGCGAGCCGGTGATGGTGATCGGTCATCAGAAGGGGCGTGACACCAAGGAGAAGATCCTGCGCAACTTCGGCATGCCCCGACCCGAAGGCTACCGCAAGGCCCTGCGGCTCATGCGGCTGGCGGAGAAGTTCAAGCTGCCGGTGTTGACCTTCATCGACACCCCTGGCGCGTACCCGGGGATCGGCGCGGAGGAGCGCGGACAGTCCGAGGCGATCGCACGCAACCTCTATGTCATGGCCGAACTTAAGACCCCCATCGTGTGCACCGTCATCGGTGAGGGCGGCTCGGGTGGGGCGTTGGCGATCGGTGTCGGGGATACGGTGATGATGCTGCAGTACGCCACCTATTCCGTCATCTCTCCGGAGGGCTGTGCCTCCATCCTCTGGAAGAGCGCCGACAAGGCCCCGCTGGCGGCGGAATCCCTCGGCATCACCGCCGCCCGCCTGAAGGCCCTGGGGCTCATCGACCGCGTGGTGGAAGAGCCGCCCGGCGGCGCGCATCGGGACCCCGAGGCGATGATGGGCAATCTACGCAGAGCCCTGCTCGAATCCCTGCAGCAGCTGCGCGAGCGCCCGCTCAATGCCCTGCTCAACGACCGCTACGCCCGCCTGATGGGCTATGGGAAGTTCAAGGAAGCCCGGTCCGGCTGATCAAGTCACAGGCTTGGAACGGGTGGGCGGGCTACCCGCCGCAGGGGTAAATCCTTTCCCGGCGCCGCCCGGGCAGCAACAGGAGCCTGTGCTCGAACAGGTCCGGCGCATCCTTCAGGAACGGGTGCTTCCCCAGGCACGGCTTTGTCTGGGCCTATCTGGCGGGCTGGATTCCGTCGTCCTGTTGCATCTGTTGCATAGACTGCGACCGGTGCTGGGTTTCACGCTCTCCGCCGTCCACGTCCATCACGGCCTCTCGCCGCGCGCCGATGCCTGGGCAGACTTCTGCGCGACCCACTGCCAGGCGCTTGAGGTGCCGCTACACGTGCGGCGGGTGCAGGTCGAACGCGATGGCAACCAGGGCCTGGAGGCGGCTGCCCGCCGGGCGCGATATCAAGTCTATGCCGGGCTTCCGGTGGACTTCGTCGTGCTGGCGCATCAGCAGGATGACCAGGCCGAGACTGTCTTGCTCAATCTCCTACGCGGCACGGGGGTTGCGGGTATGGCGGCCATGCCCGTGGAACGTCTGCTGCCGGGTGGCAGCGTAAGGCTGTTGCGCCCCATGCTGGACCTACCCCGGGCGGAGATCGAGCGCTACGCCCGCGCCCATAATCTGACCTGGGTCGAGGATGAGAGCAATCTGGATACCACCTACGCCCGAAATCATGTGCGTCAGGTGGTCCTGCCGGCCGTCGAGTCGCGGTTTCCGGCCTATCGCGGCAGTCTGTCCCGCGCAGGACGCCATTTCGCCGAGTGCAGCGAGCTCCTGGCGGAATTGGCCCGCCTGGACGCGAAACAGGCGCTCGGTCCGACCGGTCTTGAGCTGGCGGCCTTGTCCCGACTGCCTCGGGCGCGGTCTAAGAACCTGCTGCGCTGGTACCTGGGTCAGCTAGGCCTGCGTCCCTGGCCGGAAGCCAGGCTGGAGGCGTTGCTCGATCAGCTGCTTAAGGCCGGCCCCGACAATCGCATCGAGTTCCCGCTGGGGGATCATAGCCTGCGGGTCTGGCGCGGGCGTTTGCAGCTTGTGGCCGGCAGCGGGGCGAGCCCGGGCATGCGCACGGTCTGGCGTGGCGAGGAGAGCCTTTCGTTCGCCGGCGGACGCCTTGATTTCAGGCGTGGTGTCGGCGAGGGGATCAGTCTCGCCAAGCTGGGGCGTAAGGCCGTGACCCTGTGCATGCGCAGCGGGGGCGAGCGCCTGCGTCCGGACTGCAAACGCCCGCGTCGGACCTTAAAGAAGCTGTGCCAAGAGAGGGCCATCCCGCCGTGGGAGCGGGATCGCCTGCCCCTGCTCTACGTGGGCACGCAGCTTGCCTGGGTCGCAGGCCTGGGCACGGACTGCGCCTATCAGGCCGCGAGCGGCGAGGCCGGCCTGGTCATCGCGTGGCACCCTGGGGGCTGATGACGGCCCGGATGCCGAGGCGCTCTAGCGCCAGGCGCGCCTTTTCCGCCTCCTCCCGGCTCTGGAAGGGGCCGACCTGCACACGGGTCTCGCTGTAGGCCCGGATGCCCTCGCGATTGAGCCGCTGCACCAGCTGTTTCGCGTTGTCCGGATTGCTGAACACCCCGAGCTGGAGGACGAAACCTCGCTCGACCGCCTCGGGGGCCGGAGCCGGCGGGGCTGGCCGTGCCTGCGTTTCAGGTCTTACCGCGGGCCTTGGCGCGGGGGGCGCAGGCAGCCCGGCGGGGGGGGCGGCGCTGAAGTTGCTGACCTGCGGCGGCGGCGGAGCGGGCTTCGGTTCGGGCTGGGCGGCAGGCACCTCCGCGGGGGCGACGGGTTCCGGCACCCGTGGCTCGGGTGGCGGGGCGGGCTTAGGTGCGGTGACGATGGGCGCCGGCGGGGCGGGTTTGTGTTCAGGCGGGGGCTTGCCCGATTTGTCCAGCCACCAGAGTCCCACCAGGGCTGCTACGGTGACGGCGCCGGCTGCTGCCAGGCGGATGAGGGCGCGTTGCTTGAGGGTCTCTGTCGAGGTCTCGCCGCGCGGGGTGTCGGCCATTTTTGTCTCCTTCTGAGCGTGGGCTGCAGTGCCTATCCGGCGGAATGATCCCTGCCGCCGCCGCCATTAGCAAGCGCGCCGCACGCGCACGCTAAGGCCAGCGAGCATCGCGTTGCCGGCATGCGGTTTTAAGCCCTTGTTCGCCTTCAAGATACGGTCGATTCATGCTATGTTTCGCGTTTGCTTGCCATCGTGTACTCAACCCCCTTTTTTCATTTCTACGGAGTCAATAACGTGGCCATCGAGCGCACGCTTTCCATCATCAAGCCAGATGCCGTCGCCAAGAACGTCATCGGCGAGATCTACTCCCGCTTCGAGACCAACGGCCTCAAGATCGTGGCGGCCAGGATGAAGCACTTGTCGCGTGCCGAGGCGGAAGGGTTCTACGCCGTGCACAAGGGCCGTCCCTTCTTCAACGACCTGGTCGAATTCATGTGCTCGGGCCCGGTCATGATCCAGGTCCTCGAGGGCGAGAACGCCATCGCTAAAAACCGCGAGCTCATGGGCGCCACCGATCCGAAGAAGGCCGCACCCGGCACCATCCGCGCGGATTTCGCACAGTCCATCGACGCCAATGCGGTGCACGGCTCGGATGCACCCGAGACGGCGGCGGTGGAGATCGCCTACTTCTTCCCGGCCTCCGAAATCTATTCCCGTTGAACCTGCTCGACCTCGACCTCCAGGGGCTGACCGCCTGGTTTCAGGACATCGGCGAGAAGCCCTTCCGCGCCAAGCAGGTGTTGCGCTGGCTGCATCAGCACGGCGCGGAGGAGTTCGACCAGATGACCGACTTAGCCAAAGACCTGCGGGAGAAACTTAAGCAGCTGGCGCAGATCCGGCCTCCGGTGCTGGTGGCCGAACAGGCCGCCGCCGACGGCACGCGCAAGTTCCTGCTCGAGGTCGCCCCCGGCAACCGGGTGGAGACGGTCTTCATCCCCGAAACCGATCGGGGGACGCTGTGCGTCTCGACCCAGGTCGGCTGCGCTCTGGAGTGCCGCTTCTGTTCCACCGGCCGCCAGGGCTTCAACCGCAATCTTTCGGTGGCCGAGATCCTCGGCCAGCTCTGGTGGGCGAACAAGGCCTTAGCCCGGGACCCGAAGGGAGAGCGCATCATCTCCAATGTGGTGCTGATGGGCATGGGCGAGCCCTTGCTCAATTTCGAAAACGTCGTCACCGCGCTGTCCGTCATGCTGGACGACCATGCCTACGGACTGTCCCGCCGCCGGGTGACGGTGTCCACCTCCGGCATCGTCCCGGCCATGGACCGATTGCGCGAGCGCATGCCCGTCGCCCTGGCGGTCTCCCTGCATGCACCGGACGATGCCCTGCGCGACGAACTGGTGCCCATCAACCGCAAATACCCGTTGTCTGAGCTGATGGCCGCCTGCCGTCGCTACGTGGCCGCAGCACCGAGGGATTTCATCACCTTTGAGTACGTCATGCTGGATGGGGTGAACGACAGCCTGATGCACGCCCGTGCCTTAATCGAGCTCACCCGCGATGTGCCCTGCAAGTTCAATCTGATCCCCTTCAACCCCTTCCCGGATTCGGGTTACCGACGCTCTGCGCCTCAGACCGTGCGCCGATTCGCCGCCGAGCTCCAGGCGGCGGGCCTCATCGCCACCATCCGCAAGACACGGGGTGACGACATCGATGCGGCCTGCGGCCAGCTAGCAGGGGAGGTCGAGGACAGATCGCGGCGTGTGCTGCGCCGCATGGACGGGCAAAGGGTCGGGGTCGCCGCATGAGGTCCTGGATCGCCGCAGCCTTGGGCCTGCTGCTCGCGGCCTGTGCCCAGACGCCCGACAACGGCCTGGGCCGCGAGGCCCAGTCTGGCGCCGGCGAGAACCCCCGCGCCCGCATCCACACGGAACTGGCTGCCCAATACTTCCTGCGCGCACAGCATGCGGTCGCTCTGCAAGGGCTGGATGAGGCCCTGAGGGCGGATCCCAATTACGCCCCCGCCCACAACATGCTGGGTCTGGTCTACGGCGACCTGCGCGAGGATGCCAAGGCGGAAGCCAGCTTCAAGCGCGCTATTGCGCTGCAGCGAAATTATTCCGAGGCCCACAACAACTACGGCTGGTTCCTGTGTCAGCGCGGTCGCTACGATGACTCCCTGGCGCAGTTCGAGCTGGCCCTGACCAACCCGCTTTATGCCACGCCGGAGCGCGCCTTAACCAACGCGGGTCTGTGCAGTCTGCAGAAGGGTGATCTCAAGGCGGCCGAAGACTACCTGCAGCGTGCCCTGCGTCGCGTGCCCAATCAGCCCACGGCGCTGCTGGCCCTGGCGGATTTGCATGCCCGTCAGGGTCGTCTGCTGTCGGCGCGGAACCTGCTCAAACAGGCCGCTGCCGTCACGGAGCTGGATGCCCCGGGGCTATGGCTGGGTGTGCGGGTAGAACGCCAGCTCGGCGACCGGGCCAGCGAGGCCGGCTATGCCAGCCAGCTCGAGCGCCGTTTCCCCGACAGCGAGCAGACCCACTGGCTGCGCAGCGGTCAGTACGATCAACCGGGAGGTCGGCCTTGAGCCAGGCCCTCACGCCCGGATTCGGCGCCACCCTGGCCGCCGCGCGCAAATCCCGCGGCCTGACCGTCGCGGCGGTGGCCGAACGGCTCAAGCTCACGCCGCGCCAGATCGAGGCCCTGGAGGCGGAGGACTGGTCAGGGCTGCCCGACCCGGTTTTCGTGCGCGGTTACGTGCGCAATTACGCCAGGATCGTGGGCGTGGCCCCTGAGGATCTGTTGCCGGCCGTCAGCAGCGTCGAAGCGGTGACCCAGACCATCACCGCGCCTTCGGTCGGTGTGCGTCTGGGCAGTTCTCCCGTCGCCCGCTGGCTGTTGTTGCCCCTGTTGCTAGTGATCCTGTTCGTGACCGTGGTGGTGGGGCTCTATACCTGGCTCAGGCAGGGCGAGTATGCGCTGCTGCCGGTAGAGACTGCGGTACCGGCCGAGCATGCGGCAAGCGTACCACCCGTACCGGAGGGGGTGCAGGACGGGATCACGGCCGTAGTCCCGCAGTCGCCTTCCCCCGAAACTGCGCAGCCCAAGCCGCAAGCCGCCGCGCCCGCTTCCCAACCCTTACCCCAGCCTGCCACCGGAGGCGAACAGACTGCGATGGCGCCCGCCGCTCGGGTGCAGGCAGAAACCCCGCCGCAAGCGGCCGCACTCCCGCCCCGCGCCCCCGGCGCACCGGCGGCAGAGGAGCCGGCCGCGGCGGAGACCCCGCCCCAGGGCCGGGTATCGATGCGCTTTGCACCGGCCGAGGATTCCTGGATCCAGGTCGTCGATGGCAAGGGCATGCGCTTCGCCAAGCTGGTGCGGGGCGGTTCAAGCGAGGTGGTCACCGGCACCCCGCCATTTAGGCTGGTGGTGGGCAATGCCGCCAGCGTCAGTCTCGTCTACAACGGTCAAGTCATCGACCTCAAGCCTTACATCGGCAAGAAGGTCGCCCGGTTGACGCTGGAGTGACCCGGCCACGCCCATGATCCATCACAAAGAGATCATCAGAAGACCGAGCCGCCGGGTGATGGTGGGGCATGTCGCGGTGGGTGGCGGCGCGCCTGTCGTGGTCCAGTCCATGACCAATACCGATACCGCCGATGTCGCCGCCACGGTGCGCCAGGTGCGGGAACTCTGGGAGGCGGGTTCCGAGCTGGTGCGGATTGCAGTCAATACCCTGGAGGCGGCTTGGGCCGTGCCGCGCATCCGCGAGCAGCTCGATGCCCAGGGCTGCAACGTCCCCTTGATCGGCGACTTCCATTTCAACGGTCACAAGCTGTTGACCCAAGTGCCGGAATGCGCACAGGCGCTGGCCAAGCTGCGCATCAACCCCGGCAACGTCGGGCGCGGCGCCAAACGCGACGAGCAGTTCGCTAAGCTGATCGAGATCGCCTGCCGCTATGACAAGCCCGTGCGCGTCGGTGTGAACTGGGGCAGCCTAGATCAGGTCCTGCTCGCGCGCATGATGGACGAGAATGCCCGCGCTGACAGGCCCCTGGAGGTAGGGGAGGTGATGCGCCACGCGGTCATCGCCTCGGCCCTGGAGTCGGCCGCCCGCGCCGAGGAGCTCGGGCTGCCGGCCGATCGCATCATCCTGTCTTGCAAGCTCTCGGGCGTGCAGGATCTCATCCACGTCTACCGTAACCTTGCCGCACGTTGCGATTATCCGCTGCATCTGGGGCTGACCGAGGCGGGCATGGGTTCCAAGGGGATCGTCGCCTCGACGGCCGCATTGGCCGTGCTCTTGCAAGAGGGCATAGGCGATACCATCCGCGTCTCCCTCACCCCCCGTCCAGGCGAGCCGCGCACGACCGAGGTGCAGGTAGCGCAGGAGATCCTGCAGGTGATGGGCATCCGTTCCTTCACTCCCCTGGTCACCGCCTGCCCCGGCTGCGGCCGCACCACCAGCACCTATTTCCAGGAGCTGGCCCTGTCCATCCAGACCTGGCTGCGCGCACAGATGCCGATCTGGCGCGGGCGCTATCCGGGGGTCGAGACCATGAGCGTCGCGGTCATGGGGTGCGTCGTCAATGGCCCCGGCGAGAGCCGGCACGCCAACGTCGGCATCAGCCTGCCCGGCACGGGCGAGACACCGGTCGCGCCTGTCTACATCGACGGCGAGAAGACCGTGACCCTCAAGGGTGAGCGCATCGCAGAGGAATTCCAGGCCATCGTCCAGGACTACGTGGAACGCACCTACGGCGGCAGGTGACGGGTTACAGATTACATAGGACAGCAGGGGAGGGTTGGGATGCAACAGGTTCGCTGACCCCGTAGCTACCACCCCTCACTCCTCACCCGATGTCGCCCGATCAGATTATCCGCCCGGAGATCCTCCGCCTGAGCGCCTACCACGTGCCGGATGCGCGCGGGATGGTGAAGCTCGATGCGATGGAGAACCCCTACCGCCTGCCAGCCGGCTTAGCCCGGGAACTGGGTGAGGCGCTGGCGGGGGCGGCTGTCAACCGCTACCCCGACCCCCGCGCCGATGGGCTTAAGGCCGTCATGCGGCAGGCCTTCGCCATCCCCGCGCAGCTGGAGATCCTGCTTGGCAACGGCTCAGACGAGCTCATCCAGATTCTGGCCACGGCCTTAGCCCGCCCCGGCGCGACCCTGCTCTCGGTGGAGCCCTCCTTCGTCATGTATCGCCTGATCGCCGAATTCTGCGGCATGCGCTACGTGGGGGTGGCCCTGACGCCCGATTTCGCCTTGGACGAGACGGCCATGCTAAAGGCTATCGCGGCGCACAAGCCGGCCTTAGTCTTTCTTGCCTATCCCAATAATCCCACCGGTAATGCCTTCGATCGGGCGGTGATCGAACGCATCGTCAGCGCAACCCCGGGACTCGTGGTGGTGGACGAGGCCTATCACGCCTTCGCCGGGGGGCTAAGCTTTCTGGATGACGTGCCCCGGCACGACAACCTCCTGGTCATGCGCACGGTGTCTAAACTGGGCCTGGCGGGCCTGCGTCTAGGCTATCTGGTGGGGGCGCCGGCTTGGATTAGGGAATTCGACAAGGTGCGTCTGCCTTATAATGTTGGCGTCTTAACCCAACTTGCGGCGCGCATCGTCCTGCAGAACGTGGCGGTGCTTAAACAACAAGCTGCCCTCATCGTCGCCGAGCGGGCGCGGCTAGCCCAATCCCTGCAGCAGCTAGCGGACGTTCAAGTGTATGACAGTGTAGCGAATTTTCTACTGATTCGCCTGCCGCGCGCCGCGGATGTGTTCGAAGGTCTAAAGCGTCGCGGCGTGCTAGTCAAGAACCTGCACGGTACACACCCCTTGCTTGCCGATTGTCTGCGGGTGACGGTGGGCACGCCGGAGGAAAACAGGCTGTTTCTTGATGCCTTGAAGGCCGAATTGGATACACGATCATGAATGCGCCACGCCGTGCGGAAGTCTGCCGCCAGACCCTGGAGACCCAGATCACGGTGAAGGTCGACTTAGACGGCAGCGGCATCTCTCGCTTCGCCGTCGGCGTGCCTTTCCTCGAGCACATGCTCGACCAGATCGCGCGACATGGCCTGATCGACCTCGACATCGAGGCCCGCGGCGACTTGCACATCGACGCCCACCACACCGTCGAGGACGTGGGTATCACCCTTGGCCAGGCGGTGAGCCGCGCGGTCGGCGACAAGAAGGGCATACGCCGCTACGGCCACGCCTATGTGCCGCTAGACGAGGCCCTGTCGCGCGTGGTGGTGGACTTCTCGGGCCGGCCAGGGCTGGAGTTCCACGTCGACTTTAGCCGTGCCCGCGTCGGGGAATTCGACGTCGACCTGATCCGGGAATTCTTCCAGGGCTTCGTCAACCACGCCGGCGTCACCCTGCATATCGACAACCTTAGAGGCCTGAATGCCCATCACCAGGCGGAGACCGTGTTCAAGGCCTTCGGTCGGGCACTGCGCATGGCCCTGGAGCACGACCCGCGCCTTGGCACCGCGGTGCCCTCCACCAAGGGGAGTCTTTGATGCCGGTCGACATCGCCGTGGTCGACTACGGCATGGGCAATCTGCACTCGGTGGCTAAAGCACTCGAGCACGTGGCACCCGATGCCCAGGTGATGGTCACTGGCAACCCGGAGACCATCCATGCGGCCAGGCGGATCGTGTTCCCCGGCCAGGGCGCGGCGCCGGACTGCATGGCCGAGATCCATGCCCTGGGGCTGCGGGAGGCGATCGTGGAGGCGGCCAGAACCAAACCCTTCCTGGGCATCTGCATGGGTCTTCAGGTCCTGTTCCAGCACAGTGACGAGGGTGACACCGAATGTCTTGGCATCCTGCCTGGCCGCGTGGTGCGTTTCCCTGAGGACATGCGCGATGCCGCGGGTACGCGCCTTAAGGTCCCGCACATGGGCTGGAACAACGTGCGCCAGGTGGCCCACCCCCTGTGGGAGGGCATCGCCGACGGGGCGCGTTTCTACTTCGTGCACAGCTACTATGTCGTGCCGGCGCAGCCTGGACTAGCGGCGGGCTACACGAGCTATGCGCACGAGTTCGTCTGCGCCTGCGCCCGCGACAACATCTTCGCCGTGCAATTCCATCCGGAAAAGAGCGCGCGCGACGGCCTGCGATTGCTGGCCAACTTCGTCCGCTGGGACGGTCATGTCACACGCTCTTCCGACAACTGATCCCTCATACCCGACCCCCGATCACCATGCTCATCATCCCCGCCATCGATCTCAAGGACGGTCAGTGCGTGCGTCTGAAACAGGGCGAAATGGCCTCGGCCACCGTGTTTTCCGAGGACCCTGCGGCCATGGCGCGCAGATGGATAGATGCAGGCGCCCGCCGTCTGCACCTGGTGGACCTGAACGGTGCCCATGCCGGCAAGCCGGTCAACGAGTCGGCCATCAAGGCCATCATCGAGGTGGTCGGGGACGAGATCCCGGTGCAGCTTGGCGGTGGCATCCGTGACCTGGATACCATCGAGCGCTACCTAGACGACGGCATCACCTATGTCATCATCGGCAGCGCGGCGGTGAAGAATCCCGGCTTCCTGCACGACGCCTGCAACGCCTTTCCCGGCCACATCATCGTCGGCCTGGACGCCAAGGACGGCCGGGTCGCGGTGGAGGGCTGGTCCAAGGTGACACACCACGAGGTCATCGACCTGGCGCAGAAGTTTCAGGACTACGGGGTCGAGGCGGTGATCTACACCGACATCGGTCGCGACGGCATGATGAGCGGCGTGAACGTGGAGGCGACGGTCAGGCTGGCACAGGCCCTGACCATACCCGTCATCGCCAGCGGTGGTATCACCAATCTGGATGACGTGCGCAAACTCTGTGCCGTCGCGGACGAAGGCATCGTCGGCGCGATCACCGGTCGCGCCATCTACGAGGGCAGCTTGGACTTCGCCGAGGCCCAGCGCCTGGCGGACGAGCTTTGCGGCAGCTGAACGGCCGATGAGCGCCACCCTCCGTGCCGTGCGCGGCATGAACGACATCCTGCCTGGGGAGGCCCCGCTGTGGAACCACTTCGAGTCCACCGTCCGGAATTGGCTGGCCGCTTACGGTTACAAGGAGATCCGCACCCCCATCCTGGAGCATACCGGCCTGTTCCAGCGGGCCATCGGCGAGGTGACAGACATCGTCGAGAAAGAGATGTACACCTTCATCGACGAACTCAACGGTGAAAGCCTCACCCTGCGCCCGGAAGGCACCGCCAGCAGTGTGCGCGCCGCGATCGAACACAACCTCCTGTTCGACGGCGGCAAGCGGCTGTGGTACATGGGGCCGATGTTCCGCCACGAGCGGCCGCAGAAGGGCCGATATCGCCAATTCCACCAGGTGGGGGTGGAGGCCATGGGCTATGCGGGCCCCGACCTGGACATCGAGCACCTGCTCATGACCGCCCGGCTGTGGCGTATCTTGGGCATCGCCGATTACCTCCGGCTAGAGATCAACACCTTAGGCGGGTCCGAGGCCCGCGCCCGCTATCGCCAGAAGCTCATCGCCTACTTCGAGGCGCGTCAGGAGGCGCTCGACGAGGATGCCCGGCGGCGGCTTTACAGCAACCCGCTGCGTATCCTGGACACCAAGAACCCGGCCATGCAGGAACTGGTGGCCGCGGCGCCGCGGCTTATAGACGAGCTCGACGACGCGGCCTTGCAACACTTCGACGCCGTGTGCCAGGGCCTAGAGGACGCCGGCATCGCCTACCGCATCAACCCTCGCCTGGTGCGCGGCCTGGATTATTACAACTACACGGTGTTCGAATGGATCACCGATCGTCTCGGCGCCCAGGGCACGGTCTGCGCCGGCGGCCGCTATGACGGCCTTATCGAACAGCTCGGCGGCAAGCCCACACCAGCCTGTGGTTTCGCCATGGGCATCGAGCGGCTGTTGGCCCTGCAGACCGATACCGGACAACGCATTGAAGAAGCGCCCCCGGACGCCTACATCGTGCACGTGGGCGAGGCTGCGGCCCGTTTCGCCCGCCAGGTCGGGGAACGCCTGCGCGACGCCGGACTTAAGGTCGTGGTGCATGGCGGCGGCGGCAGTTTCAAATCACAGATGAAGAAGGCCGACGCCAGCCTCGCCCGTTACGCCATCGTCCTCGGTGAGGACGAGGCCGCTGCCGGCGAGCTCAGTATCAAACCCCTGCGCACGCCGGGCGAGCAGCGGCGCATGCCGCCGCAGCAGGCGGTGGAACTACTCAAGTCGGCCGGCACCCCGGCTTAAAACCCTAATCCTCACCCTACCAGGAACGCATACATGGCCCTCGATCTCGAAGAACAGGAAAAACTCGACGAACTTAAGGCGTGGTGGAAACAGAACGCCAAATGGATCATCACCGGCCTTGCGGTGTTTCTCCTGGCCGTGGCCGGATGGCGCGGCTGGCAGACCTGGACCCACAAGCAGGCAGTCGAGGCCTCCGTGCTGTTCGATCGGGCACTGCAGGCGGCGATGATGAACGATGCCAAGGCCGTGCGCGAGATCACCGGTCAAATCATGGAGCAGTATGGCCGGACCGCTTATGCCACGCCCGCAGCCTGGCTGGTCGGGCAGATCAATCACAACAGCGGTGACCTCAAGAGTGCGACTGCCCAGTACGCCTATGCCCTGGACAAGGCACGTGATGCAAGCGTGAAGCAGCTCGCCCGGCTGCGCCTTGCGGCCATCCGTCTGGAGAACAAGGACTTCACCGGGGCCCTGGCGCTGCTACAGGAGCCCCATGACCCGGCCTACGCGGGTCTTTACGCCAATCTGAAGGGGGATGTCCTGGTTGAGCAGGGCAAGATCGAGGAGGCCCGCGCTGCCTATCGGGAGGCCATGAAGCGGCTGGGCGACAAAAGCGCGCTAACACCCTTCGTGGAGATCAAGCTGGACGCACTCGGAGGCTAAGGCCATGAAGACCACGCTCATTTACGCCCTCGGCTTCACCCTCGCCTTAAGCCTCGCCGGCTGCAGCACCATCGGCAGCTGGTTTAGTTCCGGCGAGTCCAAGATCAAACCGGCGGAACTGCCGAGCTTCCAGCCCAGCATTGGCCTGACGCGGCTTTGGGAGGTCAACGTGGGAGGTGGTCAGCCCTACACGCTCACCCCTGCCAGCGACGGTCAGGCCATCTACGCTGCCGGTCGCGACGGTCGCATCCTCAAGATCGATGCGGCGACGGGGCGTGAATTGGGGCGCATCGAGACCGGACGCAGACTCTCGGCCGGGGTCGGCGTGGGCGAGGGCCTGGTGCTGGTCGGCACCCCCAGGGGTGAGGTGCTGGCCTACCGGGCCGACGACGGCCAGCCGGCCTGGACCGCGCAGCTCAGCGGGGAGATCCTGTCGCCACCCCAGGCCCGCGGCGGGCTAGTCGCGGTGCGCGGCAACGATGGCAAGGTCTGGGCGCTCGATGTGGCGGATGGCAAGCGCCGCTGGGTCTACAGTCGGGCCCTGCCCGCCCTGACCCTGCGCGAGCCCAGTGGTCTGGTGGTGGGGGACCGTGCCGTATACGCCGGTTTCCCCGGCGGCAGGTTGGTCGCCTTGTCACTCGCGAACGGGGCGCCGCTTTGGGAGTCCAACGTCGCCCTGCCCAAGGGCGCGACGGAACTGGAGCGCATCGCCGATGTGACCGGCCCGCTGGCCTTGAGCGACCGGCTGGTGTGTGCCGGCGCCTATCAAGGTCGGGTAGCCTGTTTTGACCGCATCAACGGTCAGGAGGTATGGGGGCGCAACATCTCGGTCCTGCGCGGGGTGGCCCTGGATGCGCGCCAGCTCTACGCGGTGGACAGCGCCGATACCGTGCATGCCTTCGACCGCGAGCGGGGCGTGAGCCCCTGGAAGCAGGACAAGCTGCGCGACCGCCGCCTGTCCACGCCACTGCCCCTGGAGCGTCATGTCGTAGTCGGCGACTATCAGGGCCATGTGCATCTGCTCGACAGCGAGACTGGCGCCTTCGCCGCCCGCGTGGCCACCGACGGCAGCCCCATCCTCGCCCCCATGCTCGCCACCGCGCAGGGGTTCGTGGTGCAAACGGCCAATGGCGGGGTATACGCATTCAAGCTCGGTGAGCGGTGAACGGTAACCCCGCCCGCGATTTCCGCCGTTCCCCGCTCACGGCTTGCAGCTCACGAACATGAAACCCACCCTCGTCCTCGTCGGGCGCCCCAACGTCGGCAAGTCCACGCTGTTTAACCGGCTCACCAAGACCCGTGACGCCCTGGTGCACGATCTGCCTGGACTTACCCGTGACCGGCATTACGGCCACGGCAAGGTGGGGGATAGACCCTATCTGGTAGTGGACACGGGCGGCTTCGAGCCGGTTGCCGACAGCGGCATCCTGTTCGAGATGGCCCGGCAGACCCTGCGGGCGGTGGATGAGGCCGATGCTATCCTCTTCCTGGTGGACGGGCGCGGTGGCCTCACTTTGCAGGACAAGCTGATTGCCGAGCGCCTGCGCCGCACCGGCCGACTGGTCTACCTGGTCGTGAACAAGACCGAGGGCATGCCCGGCGACCAGGCCGTGGCCGAGTTTCACGAACTGGGTCTAGGCAAGCCCTATCCCATCTCGGGCGCGCACGGCGATGGGGTGCGGGAGCTGATGGACCTGGTCCTGCAGCACTTCCCCGCCGAAGTGGAAACGCCGGTTGCGGAGGATCACCCCAAGATCGCCATCGTCGGGCGTCCTAACGTCGGCAAGTCGACGCTGGTCAACACCCTGGTGGGCGAGGAGCGGGTGATCGCCTTCGATCAACCGGGCACAACGCGTGATTCCATCTACGTCGACTTCGAGCGGGCGGGGCGCAAGTACACCCTCATCGACACCGCCGGCGTGCGGCGCAAGGGACGGGTGTTCGAAGCAGTGGAGAAGTTTTCCGTCATCAAGACCCTGCAGGCCATCGAAGACGCCAACGTGGTGGTGCTGGTGCTCGACGCCCGCCAGGACATCGTCGATCAGGACGCCCACTTAGCCGGCTTCATCCTGGAGGCGGGGCGGGCTCTGGTGGTGGCGGTGAACAAGTGGGACGACCTTGACCCCTACCGGCGCGACCAGGTCAAGCGGGAACTGGCGCGGCGTATGGACTTCCTGTCCTTCGCCCGCTTCCACTTCATCTCGGCGCTCACCGGCAGCGGCATCAGCGGCGTGCTCAAGTCCGTCGACGAGGCCTATGCCGCGGCTATGGCCAAGCTGCCCACGCCTAAGCTCACCAAGGTGCTGCACGAGGCCGTCGCCCGGCATGCGCCGCACAAATCGGGTCTGTTCCGCCCCAAGCCCAAGTATGCCCACCAAGGCGGCCAGAATCCGCCGGTCATCGTCATCCACGGTAACCACCTCGAAGGACTGGCCAACGACTACAAGCGATATCTCGAGAATACCTTTCGCGAGGCCTTCAACCTGCGCGGAACCCCGCTGCGGGTGGAGCTGAAGGCGAACGTGAACCCCTACGAGGAACGCAAGCCCAAGCCGCTCACCCAGCGTCAGGCCAACAAGGCGCGCCGCGAGCGTCGCCACCGCCGCAAGACCTTCGGCGGATGACACACCGCGTAAGTCTGGCTTAGGTCGCCTGAGCTCGGCCGCAGGCAAGACCTGCTCCCATAGCAGTCGGCCATCGCTGTCGTGGCTTCTGAGTAAGCCTGCGCTCGCTTGCTGGCCCGATGACCTCGATGCTGCAAAAGTTGCGCTGCGTAACCAGGGTTTGCTTTACGCGCAGCGGGTTGTTCGTCTCCTTGACCTATGGGGCTCGTGCCGACGAGGTCATGGGTGAGCAGGTCAGTTCATATAGCGGATAGAAGTCCCTGACCTCGCGCCGCAGCAGCTCGGTGTGGTGGCGGTCCCCGGAGAGGAAGACGACCCCGGTGATGTTCCGACGCTTGAGCTAGGCGAGGAAAGGCTCGCGCTCCAACGGAAAGTTGTGTCAGCCCTCGAAGGGATGACCGTCGTTCAGGAGCTGACTGCCAGCAGCGATGAACTTGAAGGTGGGGCGCGACTGGATGAGCGCCTGTTTGAGCCAGTCGAGCTGCTCGGCGCCAAACATCACCTTGTTCTCACCCAGCACCACGGGCTGGTTGCCGAAATAGCGCCGGCTAAGCAGGCGGTTAAGCGGGTTCTGACCCAGGGCCAAGTCGCGCGCCTCCCTGACCAGGTCGAGTTCCTCCTTGGGCAGCGCCGTCCTGTCGGCGGCTCGGTAGTAGCGCTTGCTTCATCCCGCTCGCGACGGTCGTGCAGACCTTCCTTAGGTGTAGCATCCCGGACGATTATATCGATAAGCGACGTTTTCCGTTATTCTTTGCCCGCGATGTTTTGCAAGCATTGGTCGCCGAGTTGAAGGCGGAGAACGCGGTTGTGCCTGAATGATCAAGAGGAGAGCACAAGAC
>DAITOH010000009.1:0-16928 GCA_036834225.1 Thiobacillaceae bacterium
CCGGCGTGTTTCTTGAGAGCCCCACGGGGCCCGGCTGGGCTAGCTGAGCGTGGCCGCGTTTTAGACGCAACCGGTGGGCTTGGGTGTGCCGGCGTAACGGCCAGCCTGTTTGGCCGGTCCGTAGGGGAACAGGTCGAAGAGAAACTTCTTCTCGCCCCACTCGGGGCCGAACTCTTCCTTCAGGGCCTTCTGCAGGATGCGCAGGTTCGGCGCCGTACCGTATTCGTTGAAGTACTCGCGCATGTAATTGATGATCTTCCAGTGGTTCTCGCCCAAGGTCAGCTTGTCCTGCGCGGCCAGGTATTCGGCCACTTCCGGCGACCAATCCTCCAGATTGACCAGATAGCCCTCGGCGTCGGTCTCGACTATCCTGCCATTGATTTCCAGTTCCATGGTGTTCCTTCCTCTCAGTAGATGGGTAGATACTGATTTACCGCTGCCGGTGCACGCATACTGCAATACCTGAGTTTTTTTGTCAACTAATATTTGCTCCGCCCAATACCGGACTTTCGAGTCCGGTTGCGCCGCCCCCTCCAGACCCGATATCATGCCCGCCGACAAGGTGCCCGAGATCTCCGGATCTCGGGTTAAACGGGAGACAGGTGCAAGGCCTGTGCTGCCCCCGCAACGGTAAGCGCCTCACGGTGGTCCCATCCAGCCACTTAATCCATGCATCCGGGAAGGCGGACTATCATGCGCAAGCCCGGATACCGGCCTGTCAAAACGTGCGGGGATGTCCGGGGTGTGGCATCCGGCCGGAGGTCGTCTGCTGCCCTCTCCTCCCCGCGTTCATTCACTGCCAAGTGAGCGGCGGGCTCACCCGAGGAGAAGCGCATGTACAAGAAACTGCTGGCCGCGGCCTGCGGCCTGGGCTTGATCGGCCCCATCCAGGCTCAGGACTATCTGGATGAGATCGTCGTTACCGCCAGCCGACTGCCGCAGCCGCTCGCGCAGACCCTGCTGCACAGCACGATCATCACCGAGCGCGAGCTGCGCGCCAGCTTAGCGCCAGACCTGCCCACCCTGCTGCGGCAGCAGGCGGGCATCGAAATCACCCAGATGGGCGGCCTGGGCACGCAATCGAGCGTCTTCCTGCGCGGCGCCAACTCCAACCAAACCCTGATCCTGCTCGACGGCCAGCGCATCGGTTCGGCCTCCACCGGCGCCACCGCCCTGGATCAGATCATGCTCGCCGACATTGAGCGCATCGAGATCGTGCGCGGCAACGTGAGCGCTCTCTACGGCACGGACGCCATCGGCGGCGTGATCCAGATCTTCACCCGGCAGGGCCGGGGCACCCCCGCCGGGCGGTTGGCAGCAGGGCTTGGCAGCCATGGCGAATGGCGGCTGGCGGCCTCCTACGGCGGCGCCTTCGGCGACACCCGTCTGCACCTAGGTGTTAGCCGCCTTAATCGCGACGGCTTTTCCGCCGCACGGCCCGAATTCGTGCCCACACCGTTCGTGTTCTCCGCCGCCGACACGGACGCGGACGGCTATCGCAATACCACGCTCAGCATGAGTCTTGACCACAGGTTGAGCCTAAGCCACAGCCTGGGGCTCGATCTGCGCGCAAGCCACGGCAAGGTGGCGTACGACGGCACGAATACCAACCGCTCCGAGCAGGACCTGGATCGCCTGCAACTGACTAGCCGGCATGGGCTCTGGCAAGGGGCGAGCGGCCGGCTCGCCTTGGGGGTGAGCCAAGATGCGCTAGACAGCTTTCTCGATGCCGCGCCCAAGAGTCGTCTTCACACCCGCAACCGTCAGGCCGCCTGGCAGCTTACCCAGACCCTGGCGCCCGGCCACGACCTGGGGCTCGAACTGGGTTGGTGGCAGCAGCGGTTGAGCAGCGATCAAAACTACACGCGCAGCCGGCGCGAGCTCGCGAGCGCCGCCCTGTCCTATGCCGGCCGCGCACGCGAGCATCACCTCCAGCTCGCCGCGCGGTGGGACGATTACAGCGACTTCGGCGCGCACGGCACCTGGCTCGCCGCCTACGGCTACGACCTCACCCCCGCCTGGCGGCTGTCCGCCAGCGCTGCCACCGCCTTTCGCGCCCCGAGCTTCAACGATCTTTATAACCCGGCCTGGGGAGGCAACCCGGCGCTGCGGCCGGAGAAGGCCCGCAGCCGCGAGCTAGGGCTGCAATATGTAGCCGGCCCCTGGCGAGCGCGGCTGCAATATTTCGATACCCGCACCCGCGATCTCGTCGTCTATCAGTGGCCTATGGGCAACGTGAACATCGGTCGCGCCCGCAGCGACGGCTGGGAATTTACCTTGGACGGGATGCTCGCCGAATGGCGCATCGGGCTCGATGCCACCTGGCAAGACCCGCGCGACGAAACCACGGGCCAGCGCCTGTTGCGCCGGGCGCAGCGCCTAGGAGGCGTGCGCCTCGCCCGCGACTGGGGCAAGGGCGGCCTGCGGCTGGAGCTTAAAGCCTCCGGTGCGCGCGAAGACGTCCATGTCACAAACTTCAACCGCACTCGGGTCGCAGGATATGGCGTGATCAACGCAAGCGGTCACTATGAGCTCGCTAAAAACGTGCGCCTAGAAGGCCGTATCGACAATCTCCTTGACCGCGACTACAGCTTGGTGCATGGCTACCAGACGCCCGGGCGCAGCCTCTACCTGGGTCTGAGCGCGGCGTTCTGAGTTGGTGCTAAATTTGTGTGCATGCACGGCACCTCACCCGAGCCGGGTGGGGACGCCACCTACCTTTGTATGGGAAAGGACTGCCCCATGTTTCCCGCCCGTTACGTCTTTCCCGCACTGCTTACCGTCCTGCTCGCCACCCGCTGGGGACATTTCGGCACCGCCTTGAGCCTGCCGGACGCCTCGCTCGCCGTCTTTCTGCTGGGCGGTCTGTGGCTTGGGCACTGGGGCTTCTTCGCCGGGCTGATGGCCGCCGCCTTCGGCGTGGACCTGGCCCTTGCCCGCGGCGCCACCGAGGCCAGCTGGTGCTTAACCCCAGCCTACTGGGGGCTCGTGCCCACCTACGCCGTGCTATGGCTCGCTGGGCGCTGGCTGGCTAAGGCAGAACGGGCGCGGGAGGCGGGCCTTTACACGCTTGTGTCGGTAGCGGCCGCAAGCGCCGCCTTCGTGCTCTCCAACGTGACCTTCTGGGCCTACTCCGGCCACTTCGCCGACATGAGCGCCTTGGAATACGCCTTTTCCGTGGCCCGCTACTATCCGCCCTATCTGGGCAGCGCGGCCCTCTATCTCGCCCTGGGCTGGATCGTTCACCACCTGCTGGCGATGCGCCAGTCGCACCCGGCCTAAGGCCTTAAGGCAGCGGCGTGCCTTCGCTGCGGTAGAAACCGCCTTGGCGCAGGTTGCGCTGGATGGCGGCGAGATCGCCCTTGCCCTCCACCGTGCACAAGTAGTGATAGAACAGTTCCCGGTGATAACTAGTCGCCTGGCGTGCCTGGATGGGCTCCCAGCGGGCGTGGCGGTTACGGCTCCACTCGCCGCCACCCTTGCCGTCTGACCGTCCGAAGGCGTAGAGCTTGCGCTCCCCGTTGTCACAGCGCATGCCCTCGAAGCTGACATTCTCCGCCCCGCCGGGCGTGCGCACCACCACGGTGTAGCGCACCACCCCGTCCTCGCCCACAGACAGCGAGGCGCCATCAAGGAAATACCGGTTGCGTGTGGCAGCGCTCACCTCGAAAGGAATGAGATGCTCGGCCCTGGGGTAGGGCGGTAGCCTCGACTCCACCTCCTGCCAGGGCTTCTTGTCCTCGTCGAAGTCGTATTCGAAGTCGCCCCAGCCCGCAGAGGCCACCTGCCAGGCGAGGTTCAGGATGAGCGGCAGCAGGCGCAGCACCCGCATATCAGGAACCCGGCCGCAATTCAGCTCACCCCTCACTCCTCACCCCACATACACATGCCGCCGGTTGAAGGGATATTCCTGCCGCCCCCCTTCGAGCGGCTTGCCGCCCAGGATCTGGAACAGGGCCAGCCAGTTGCGCTCGAAGGCAAAGGCGGAGCCGGCCATATAGATGCGCCAGATGCGGTATTTCTGCTCGCCCACCAGCCGGATGGCCTCCTCGGCCCGCCCCTCCAGCCGCTTAACCCAGTTCCACAGGGTCTGTGCGTAGTGCGGACGCAGGTTCTCGACGTCTAGCGGCTCCAGGCCGGAAAGCGCCATCTCGCGCACGACCGTCGAGACATGCGTGAGCTCCCCACCGGGAAAGACATAGTCGTCGATGAAGTCCGAGATGTCGCTGCCCAGTCCATGCGTCTCCACGGCCACGGAGGTGATGCCGTGGTTCATGACCAGGCCGCCGGGGCGCAGTAGGCGCTCGATCTTCTGGAAATAGGCCGGCAGGTTCTTGCGGCCGACGTGCTCGAACATGCCCACGCTGGCGATCTTGTCGAAGGGTGCCAGCTCCGGGACGTCGCGGTAATCCATAAGCCGCACTTCCACGCGCTCCGCCAGCCCCCGCCTGGTGATTTGCTCGCGCACGTATTCGTGCTGGTTGTCCGACAGGGTGATGCCCAGGGCGTGCACACCGTATCTTTCCGCGGCGCGCAGGATGAGCCCGCCCCAGCCGCAGCCGATGTCCAGCAGCCGCTCGCCAGGCTTGAGCATGAGCTTGCGGCAGATCAAGTCGAGCTTTTTTTCCTGCGCGGCGTCGAGGTCTTCGTCGCCGTTTTCGAAGTAGGCGCAGGAGTAGACCCGATTCTTGTCCAGCCACAGGCCAAAGAAGTCGTTGGAGACGTCGTAGTGGTAGCTGATGTTGCGCCGGTCGCGGGCGCGCGTGTGCCGCCACCAACGCCAGTCTGCGCCACGCCGACCTTCAACGCAGGCCTCGGTCCGGCACAGGCTGTGCCCCAGCTCCAGGATGTCGCGCGCATCGCCCTTAAGGTCGATCCAATCCTCGACATAGGCGCGCGCCAGTCCTCCCAACGTAGGCCTTGCTAAGACACGCAAGGCCCGTGGTGTCTTGATGCTCAGACGCACCTTAGCCCCCGGCGCCTCAATGACCTCGCCAGTCCATAGCTGCACACGCACGGACAGACCCTGCAGCCTGTCCCGCGCCTGTTTGAGCACCACCTCGCACAACATCCACCCCCCCTGCCGGATGGCCGGCCAAACCTTTGTGGGGTGGAAGTCTACTCTAGATCGTCGGCAAGCGAGTCGCGTACGTTCTGCGGCACCACCACCTCTACTCGATAGTGCGGATGGTCGATGCCGGCGCGCAGCCCGGCGCCGGCCTTCACCGCCTCGACCATGGTCGGCGTAAGCTCAAAGCGCATGAAGTGCACAGAGGCGGTCTTCTCGGGGTGGCTGCGGTCTAAGTCCTCGTTGGCGATGGGATGGATGCGCTCGAAACCCTCCACCTGCATCCATACCTTTTGCTCTATCCCCACCAGGCGGGCTAAGGCTGCGCGGCGCTCATCCAAGTCGGGGTATTCTATCATGAAGGTGGCCTTCCAGTTGCTTCCGTCCGGGATCAGCGGGTTGTAGACGTTAAGCTCTTCCTGGATGCGCTCCGGCTCGAAGATGCGCTCGATGCGCAGCATCTCCTGGATCTGGTACTGCATGGTGAGTTTGTCTTCGAAGTAAAGCGCGGCATGCTCGCCCAGGGCCAGGCGCCGGCTCTTCTTGTGTTCGATCACCTTGGCGCGGAAGTCCTTGCGCACCTGGGCATACTGCTCGAGGGAATAGAGATCCTCGCGGGTGAGTTTCTGCATGGCGGCTCCTCAGATTCCGTAGGCTTTACGCAATAGGGTGATGGGATGCTCGGGCTGGCTGCCATCGGCGCGGGCATGGGCGATGTGGTGCCCGGCCATGGCACAGTCCGAGCCATAGTGATCGGGCTTAGCCTGATTGACCCGGCCCACCACCGGTTTGACGATCTTCATGGCGGCGTCGTGGAACTCCCTCTTCACCGCGTAGGTGCCGTCATGTCCGGAGCAGCGCTCGATCACCTCGACCTCGGTACCGGGTATCAGGGCAAGCGTCTCTTTGGTCTTGGGGCCGATGTTCTGCACACGCTGGTGACAGGCGGCGTGATAGGCCACCTTGCCCAGGCCCTGTTTGAAATCCGTCTTGAGCTTGCCTTCCTTGTGGCGCAGCATCAGGTATTCGAAGGGGTCGTAGAACGCCTCCTTGACCTTTTGCACCTGGGGGTCGTTGGGGAACATGAGCGGCAGTTCCTGCTTGAACATCAGCACGCAGGAGGGGATGAGTGCGGTCAGGTCCCAGCCCGCGTCGACCAGACGCGCGAGCTGGGGGATGTTCACCTCCTTCAGCGCCCGCACCGTCTCTAGGTCGCCCAGCTCCAGCTTGGGCATGCCGCAACAGCGCTCCTTTTCGACCAGGGTCACGGGGATGCCGTTGTGCTCGAACACCGCTACCAGGTCCTCGCCCGGACCCGGCTCGTTGCGGTTCATGTAGCACGTGGCGAACAGGGCCACCTTGCCGCGTGTCCTGCCAGCCGGTTCGCCGCGGGTATCGTCGGGCAATTTCCGCAGACGGCTGCGCAGGGGACGGCTGGAGAATTCCGGCAGCCAGGCCTCGCTGTGGATGCCCGCCACCGATTCGAGGGCCTTGCGCGCCACACCCACCTTGTTGACTGCATTGACGGTCTGGGCGACGACCGGGATGCCGGCGAAGCGGCCCATGGCGTCAGTGCTGGTCAGCACCTTGTCGCGCAGCTTGGTCTTCCGGTTTTTGTAGCGCCAGGCCTTGGCCCGCAGCATGAGATGAGGGAAGTCCAGATTCCACTCGTGCGGCGGCACGTAGGGACATTTGGTCATGTAGCAGAGGTCACACAGGTAGCAGTGCTCCACGACCTTCCAGTAGTCCTCCTTCTTGACCCCATCCACCTCCATGGTCTCTGACGCGTCAACCAGGTCGAACAAGGTAGGGAAGGATAGACAGAGGCTCACGCAACGCCGGCAGCCATGGCAGATGTCGAAAACCCGTTCCATCTCCTTGAACAGCGATTCTTCGTTATAGAAGTCCGGGTTTTCCCAATCCAGCGGGTGGCGGATGGGGGCCTCTAGGTTGCCTTCGCGAATGGGGGTGGCCATGGTGAGTTCCTTGGTGTTATTGACGGATGTGGGGCCTATCCTATGGACAGGCTGGGCAGTGGGGCGAGCGACTCACCTCACTGCCCAGCCCTCCCCCTACGGGGGAGGAGCCGAACGCTGGTATTAGGCGCCCAGTTCGTTCAGGGCCTTCTGGTAGCGGTTGGCATGGGAGCGCTCCGCCTTGGCCAGGGTCTCGAACCAGTCGGCGATTTCCTCGAAGCCTTCCTCACGCGCGGTCTTGGCCATGCCCGGGTACATGTCGGTGTACTCGTGGGTTTCGCCGGCGACGGCAGCCTTCAGGTTGTCGACGGTCGAGCCGAAGGGCAGCCCCGTGGCCGGATCACCGCAAGCCTCCAGGTACTCCAGGTGGCCATGGGCGTGGCCCGTCTCCCCCTCGGCGGTGGAACGGAACAGGGCGGCGATGTCGTTGTAACCCTCCACGTCGGCCTTGGCTGCGAAATACAGGTAGCGGCGGTTGGCCTGGGACTCACCGGCAAAGGCATACTTCAGGTTCTCTTCGGTCTTGGATCCTTTCAGTTGCATCTTACTCTCCTATCAATGTTGTCCTGGCAGATTACCCGTGCCAGGGGTACGGGATATTTAGAATAAATCTAAATAATGGACTGAGTGTACATTGCTTGCTCCGGACCTGTCAACAACTACACCCGGCCATGGTCTCGAATTCTGTTTTCATCCCGGGCTTGAGGCCCACATTGACCATCTGGGTTCATACGGCCCGCATGAGCAGCAGGTTCACATCCAGGACCCGATCTCCCAGCAGATAGATCCTTCCCGGCAGCCGATTGTCGCCGGTATCCGAATATTCGAAGCCGTATTCTCTGTAGAGCCGGATCTGCTGTCTGTCGTCGCGCCGCAGACGCATCCGTTTCATGGCCACCGTTTCGTCCAGCAATTGCACGCCTGCCTGGTCACACACCCGGCGTGCGGCGTTGATGGCCAGTTCACGCTTCTTGAGTCCATCCCACCAAAGCCAGCCCAGGACCAGCAGTCCGCCAGTGGCCAGCCATTCTCCGGTCATGGCTCGCCGGCGCTGTCCTGGCTTCGGACCGGCGGCAGCAGGAGCGCGCAGACCTGCCGTGGCGCCCGTCGTGGTCTCACAGCCCCGGACAGGGTCTGGGTTCCGGATGGTAGAGACGCCACCGAAAGCGGCTTGAGCCGCGGCAGCGGGCTGACCGGCAGGGACCGATGAATGAAACGCTCCACACCGCCCAACAGCTTGTCCTCTTCGGGGGAGACCAGGGAGATGGCGAGCCCTGAGGCCCCCGCCCTTCCGGTGCGGCCGATGCGGTGCACATAGTCCTCCGGCGAGTATGGCAGCTCGTAGTTGACCACGCAGGGCAATTCGACGATGTCCAGACCCCGTGCGGCGATGTCCGTGGCCACCAGCAGCTTGACCTGACCTTGCTTGAAACCGTTCAGGGCGGTGATCCTGTCCACCTGGGCCTTGTCACCGTGGATCACGGCCACGTTCACGCCACGGCGTTGTAGGCGGCGGCCGAGCTTGTCGGCTGAGATCTTGGTACGGGTGAACACCAGGGCCTGCGGCAGACCACGAGCGCGCATGACGGCGAGCAGGGCGTCGAGCTTGTCGTCCTCACGCACCTTGTGCACGACTTGTTCGACGGTCTCCGCGGCCGTGTTGCGGCGCGCCACCTCGACCTTGAGCGGATTGCTGAGGTAATTCTGGGCCAGACGGGTGATCTCGTCGCTGAAGGTGGCCGAGAACAGCAGGGTCTGCCGCTGTTTGGGCAGCAGGGCGAGGATGCGCTTGAGGTCGGGCAGGAAACCCATGTCCAGCATGCGGTCGGCCTCATCGAGCACCAGGAATTGGACCTGATTGAGCTGCAGTGTCTTGTTGCCGACATGGTCTAGCAGACGGCCGGGTGTAGCTACCAGGATCTCGACCCCGGCCCGCAGGGCGGCCTCCTGTGTGTCCATGTCTACGCCGCCGTAGACCACCGTGCTGCGCAGCGGCAGATGCCTGCTGTAGGCAACGACGCTGTCATGCACCTGGATGGCTAGCTCGCGCGTGGGGGCGAGCACGAGGGCCCGCACGGGATGCCGCGCAGGCGAAGTGCTGGTGTTGGCGTGGGGCTGGATGCGCTGCAGCATCGGCAGGGCGAAGGCCGCCGTCTTGCCCGTACCGGTCTGGGCCTGGGCGAGCAGATCGCGGCCGGAAAGCACCAGAGGGATGGCCTGTTTCTGGATCGGCGTGGGCGTTATGTAGCCCAACTCGGTGACTGCCTGCAGGATTTCGCGTGACAGATCAAGGTCTGCGAAACTAGAGGCCGCCTCCAGGGCGGGGGATTCTGTCATGGCCTAGCTTCTTTACACGATATCCCGCCAGTCGAGCCCTTCGTTCTGATCGGCCACGTCGATGTCCGCCGGCGCACAACCGAGCACCTCGGCCAGCGCGGTCCGGGCAAGCTCCGGCGTATTGTTCTCCTCGCTCAGGTGGGCGGCCACCACGTGCTGCAGCCTGCCTCGGTCGACACGGGCGAGCAGTGCGGCTGCGGCCTGGTTGTCCAGATGCCCGAAGCGGCCCATGATTCGGGTCTTCAATCCAGGTGGATAGCTGCCCTGCCGCAGCATGTCTAGATCGTGGTTACATTCCAGGGCCAGGGCGTGACAGCCGCTTAAGCACTGCACCATGTGCTCCGTCACGTGGCCGGCATCGGTCAAGACCCCCAGGCGCGCATGGCCGTCGGTCACGCAGTACTGTACCGGCTCGCGTGCATCGTGTGGCACCGGGAAGGGGCGGATCTCCAGGTCGCCGATGGCGAAGGGGGTGTGGCTGTCCAGCACCTCTACCCGTTCCGGCGCCTCCCCCGTGGCCTGTAGCATCTCCAGACAACCATGAGTAAGCCAGACACCGCAACCATGGCGTGCGGCGAAACGCGCGGCGCCACGGGCGTGATCGGCATGCTCGTGCGTGAGGACAATCGCGCTGACTGCGTCTGCCGTCACCCCGTGCCGCTGCAGCCGCATCGAGATCTCCCGAAGCCCGAAGCCGCAATCCAGCATCACCAGCACCGAACCGGAGTCGACCAGCCAGGCATTGCCCCGGCTCCCGCTGCCCAGGCAGGCGAAACGCACTATTTGAGCTGCTCATGCAGGAGACTTATGATGCGGTTGCCAGTCTCGCCCGCAGCCGCGCGACCGTCGTCCTGCAGCACGCTGACCCGGGTGCCCTCTGCCGCATCGGTCAGCTTGATCCGATAGCGCAGGGCCTGGACCTTGTCGTCTGCGCTGCGCCAGAACGCCATGCGCGAGAGGATGCCTTCACGCTTCTTCGCCCCGGCCTCCGGATCGGCATAGCGGACAAAATACTCACCCGCCACCCGGTCCCTGTCCTCGACCACAAAGCCGATGCGGTCGAGGGCCAGGCCGACCCGGCGCCAGGCCCGGTCGAAGCGCTCAGGCAGCACCAGGACCGCACTGCCGTCACCCGCCCGGCTGAGCATGGCCGCCGGCTCCGTTGCCGGCCTGGCGAGCAGGGTTTGGGCCCGCGTCTCTTCTAGGCCGAAGCGGATCATCAGACGCCTCAGCATCTCCGCTTCCAGCTCGGGATCAGGCGGCCGCGGCTGCCAGACCGTGCGGCCGACGCCCTGATCGCCGCCAGCTTGGGTACCCTCGAACACCTCGTACATGCCGCGGTGGCTAATGTAGATCTCGGTCCCCTGACCATCGGCGCTGGGCTCGATGCGGGTGCGGAACTTGTCCCGCTCGGCGGTCGAGTAGACGGCATCGATGAGCCTGCCGAGGGTCCTGCGGAGCAGGTCCTGCGGGATCTTGGCGCGGTTTTCCGCCCAGTCGGTCTCCATCACGCCGGCTTCGGGTATCTCCACGTTGACGATGAAGCCCAGCTCCTGCCAGAACTCCTTGATCACCGGCCACACCTGCTGGGGCGCCTGATCCACCACCAACCAGCGCTGAGTGCCCGCGCGCTCGATGCGCGCCTTTTCCACCCGTGGCAGCAGTCGTGTGCTCTCGGTCGCGGGCTGAGCCGCGCGAGACTGGGTATAGGCCGAAAAGGTCGCCGCGCCCCTGGGGCCGATATCGGGGACCGCATAACGCGTATCCCGTCTGGGCAGGACCAGATCTGGTGGCACTTCGAGGCTTGGGACCGTGCCGGCGGAGTGGTATTCGATCTTCTTGCCCTCCATCAGGCTACAACCGCCCAAGCTTAAGGCGACAATCAGCATGACTAGACGACTTAGCATCGAAGGCTTCCTCGTGATATCGAATCTGACTGCTTTACATCCAGCCATCTTGTGCGTGGTCGCCTGCCCCAGGCTGGTCTCGGATGACGCGTTGCTTATGGCCATACGCCCGCCTCGGCGAGCGCAGCGCGCAGGGTATCGTGATGGGTCTCGGACAGGGGGGTGAGGGGCAGACGGATACCCGCCCCGATGAGCCCCATCTGGGCCAGTGCCCATTTCACCGGGATGGGATTGGCCTCGACGAACAGTTTCTGATGTAGCGGCAACAGACGAAGATTGAGCTCGCGTGCGCGTGCCAGGTCACCCGACAGGGCAGCCGCGCACATCTCGTGCATAAGCCCCGGCGCCACATTGGCGGTGACTGAGATCACCCCCTTTCCGCCCAGCAGCATGAGGGCCAAGGCACTGGCATCGTCACCGCTATAGACGGCGAAATTGGCAGGCGCACGCCGGATCAGGTCGGACCCGCGCTCGATGTTGCCGGTGGCATCCTTGATGCCGATGATGCCGGGCACCTGGGCTAGCCTCAGCACGGTGTCGTTGGCGATGTCGGAGGCGGTACGGCCCGGCACGTTGTAGAGGATCACGGGCAAGTCCACCGCCTCGGCGATGGCGCGGAAGTGGCGGTAGAGCCCCTCCTGGGTAGGCTTGTTGTAGTAGGGCGCCACCGACAGCCCCGCCACTGCACCCGCCTGCTTGGCACAGTGGCTCAGTTCGATGGCCTCGGCAGTGGAATTCGCGCCCGTGCCGGCCACGACCGGGATGCGACCTGCCGCCTGCTCGACGGCGGTACGGATCAACAGGCAGTGTTCCTCTGGGCTGACCGTCGGGGATTCCCCCGTCGTACCCACCACGACCAACGCATCGGTGCCCTGATCCACATGCCAATCGATCAGACGGCGAAAGCCGGCGAGATCGAGGCCACCATCCTCCAACATGGGGGTGACCAGTGCGACTAGGCTGCCAGTGAGCATGTTCATCCGCATCGAAGATATGCAATTCTATATGAAAAGCCATCAGGGCTTCAGGGCGGCCAGAAAGACCGCATGGCGGCCGCTGCCGCAAGCCACATCGAGCACCTCTCCGCCGCGGGGGATGAGGTGAAACCACCTTTGCACCCAGGCGGAGGCGATCATGGCACGGCCGGCGGTGAAACGATGGCACCGACCGCCTGTACCGCGCCCATCCACACCCGCTCCAGGGTCTGCGGCAGATATGCAAGGGAAAAATAGAGCACGATGAAGCCGGCGGCCAGGGTCAGCGGGAAACCGACGGCGAAGATGTTGAGCTGAGGTGCTGCACGAGTCATCATGCCGATGGCGAGGTTGGTCGAGAGCAGGGCGGCGGTCACCGGCAGGGCAATCTGCAAGCCCAGGCTGAAGATGACCCCGCCCCAGCGCACGATGGCGCCGAAGTCGTAGGCAGACAGAGGCACCGCGGCGATAGGCAGGGACCTGAAGCTCTCCACCAGGGCCTCGAGGATGAGGTGATGGCCGTTGAAGGCTAACAGGATGAGGGCCGCGGTGAGCACCATGAACTGGGCGAGCGCCGGTGTCTGGGCGCCGTTGACAGGGTCGATCAGGGTTGCGAAGGACAGCCCCATCTGCAACCCCATGAACTGGCCAGCAAACTCCACGGCAGCGAACACGATGCGCAGCATGAATCCGAGCGAGATGCCGATGACCACCTGCTGTGCGAGGATCAGCAGCCCTTCGCCGGAGAGCAGAGCGACCTGGGGCGGCGGCGGCAGCGCCGGGGCGATGGCCACGGTGAGCATGAAGCCGAGCGCGACCCGCACGCTCACCGGCGTGGAACGGTTGCCGAGCAGGGGGTCGGCCGAAAGCCATGCCAGGATGCGCACCAACGGGAACAGGAAGGCCGCCAGCCAGAGATTGATCTGGTCGGAGGTGATGGGGATCATCCGACCAGCTGCGGGATGCTCTCGTAGAGCCGGGTGATGTATTCCACCATCAGCTGCAGGGCCCACGGCCCGGTCAGGACCAGGACCAGGAACATCACCACCAGCTTCGGGATGAAGGTCAGGGTGAGTTCGTTGATCTGGGTCGCGGCCTGGAAAATGGACACCAGCAGCCCGGTGAGCAGGGAGGCCAGGAGCAGGGGGCCCGACACCAGACCCCCTACCTCGAGGGCAGCGCGAACGAGGGCGACGACGGCGTCGGCTGTCATATCTGGAAGGTCTGCACCAGCGAGGCGATGAGCAGGTTCCAGCCGTCGGCCAGGACGAACAGCAACAGCTTGAACGGCAGCGAGACGAGCATGGGGGAGAGCATCATCATGCCCATGGACATCAGGACGCTGGAGACCACCAAGTCGATGATGAGGAAGGGGATGAAGACGATGAAGCCGATCTGGAATGCAGTTTTCAGTTCCGAAATCACGTAGGCCGGTATGAGCACGCGCATGGGCGTGGCCTCGGGCGACTCGATCGGCGGATGATTGGCCAGACGCACGAAGAGGGCCAGATCCGCCTCCCGCGTCTGCTTGAGCATGTACGCCTTGAGGGGTTCCGAGCCCCGCTCCACCGCCTGCACGAAGTTGATCTGGTTGTCAGAGTAAGGTTTCCAGGCCGTGTCGTAGATGCGTTCGAACACCGGGGCCATGATGAACAGGGTCAGGAACAGCGCCAGGCCGACGATGACCTGATTGGGTGGTGCCTGCATGGTGCCCAAGGCCTGACGCAACAGGGCCAGTACGATGACGATGCGGGTGAAGGAGGTCATCATCAGCAACACCGCCGGCAGGAAGGTGAGCGAGGTGAGGAGGAGCAGGGCCTCCAGGCTGAAGGTATAGGTCTGGCTGCCGCCGGGTCCGGGCGTGCTGGTGAAGGCGGGCAATCCCTGCGCCGCCAGGGCGACACTCGGCAGGCAACACAGGCAGAGCAGGTACAGCCAGCGCATCGCCACCTATCCGCGTCGGGAGAGGATCGCGGCCAGCTTGTCGGCGAACCCTGATCTTGCCCCGCCGTTCACGGGTGCGCTGTAATCGGCCGGTCTGGGCATGGTGTACAGGTGATTGACCTGGCCGGCAGCCACACCGATGAGCAGCCACTGGTCGGCCACCTCGACGATCACGAGCCGCTCCCGTGTGCCTAGCATGACACCGCCCACGACCCGCACGACGCCCTGGGCCCCGGTCTGAACCGGCGAGATGCGCCGCAGCAGCCAGAGGAAGGCAAACAGGGCGGCCAGCACCACCAGCAATGCCAGCAACGCCTGCAACAGCGCCCCCCAGGAGGAAGTTTGCGGACCATCGACCGCAAACGCCCAGGCCGGCAGCCAGCCAGCGGCGGCCGGCAACGCAGCCGTTCCATACCGGGCCGGGGAGCCGCTACTAAACACGCAGGATCACAGAGGGCGTTGCTTGCCCCCCAGCAAGAGAGGGGCCGGGCTGTGCCCGGCCTTGGGGGCATACATCCCGGCTTGTCCATTGGGTCTGTGGCTCCCGATGAATCAATGGACAATCCGTGTTCATCTGTTCAATCGGCGCAGCCGCTCTGCCGGGCTGATGATGTCCGTAAGGCGGATACCGAATTTGTCGTTGACCACCACCACCTCCCCCTGGGCGATGAGACAGCCGTTCACCAAGACATCCATCGGCTCTCCGGCCAGCCCCTCCAGCTCGACCACCGAGCCCTGGGCCAACTGTAGGAGATTGCGGATGGCGATCTTGGTACGGCCGAGCTCCACGGTCAGGTGGACGGGGATGTCGAGGATGAGATCCAGATTGTTGGCCGCCGGCGGGACGGCGTCCGCCACCAGGTTCTGAAAAAGGTTTGGCGCGGGTTGTGCCTGAGGGGTCTGAGCCGAATCGGCTGCCCGTTGCTCGGCCAGGGCGGCCGCCCAGTCATCCGCGCCACCCGAATCTGCAGCACCCTCCTGTTCGGCCAAGGCGGCCGCCCAGTCGTCTGCGGTGATGCTGTCCTTGTTGGCGTCCTCGCTCATGGCTTGATCCCGGACACGCAGGCCATCCTGTCGTCACCCTGCAGGACGCGTTTGATCTTCAGGGCGTACTGGCCGTTGACCTGGCCATACAGGCATTCGAACAGCGGCACCCCCTCGACGTGGCCGACCACCGCTTCCGGGATGTCCAGCGAGATGACGTCGCCCACCTGCAGCTCCATGATCTGCCTTAAGGTAATGGATGTATGACCCAGGTTCGCCACCAGCTCCACCTGCGCGTCCTGTACCTGCTGCCGCATCTGGTGTACCCAGCGTTCATCGGACTCGGCGCGGTCCGCCTGCATCGGGCTCGTCAGCTGATCACGCAGCGGTTCTATCATACTGTATGGAATGCAGACGTGGAAATCACCGCCACCCGCGCCCAGCTCGATGTTGAAGGTGGTCACCACCACGATCTCCGTCGGGGTGGCGATGTTGGCAAACTGGGTGTTCATCTCCGAACGCACGTATTCGAAGGTGACAGGATGGATGGGTGCCCAGGCCTTCTGGAATTCCTCGAAGGTCACCTCCAGCATCTTGTGGATGATGCGCTGCTCGGCCAGGCTGAAATCGCGGCCTTCCACGCGCATGTGGAAACGGCCGTCACCCCCGAACAGGGTGTCCACCACCAGAAAGACCAGGTTCGGGTCGAAGACGAACAGCGCTGTGCCGCGCAGGGGGGGCATGTGCACCAGATTCAGGTTGGTGGGCACCACCAGGTTGCGCACGAACTCGCTGTATTTGATGACCGAGACCGGCCCGACGGAGATCTCAGCCGTGCGGCGGACCAGGTTGAACAAGCCGATGCGGAAATTGCGCGCGAACCGCTCGTTGATGATCTCCAGGGTGGGCATGCGCCCGCGGACGATGCGTTCCTGACGGCCGATGTCGTAGGGACGTACCCCATCACCGGTCTTCTCGACGACGCTTTCCTCCGTCTCTCCCGTGACACCCCGCAGCAGGGCATCGACTTCTTCTTGGGACAGGATATCGTCGGCCATGGGTGGGCTGCGACGCTATTGGATGATGAAGGAGGTGAAGAGCACGTCCTTGACCCCCTGGTCGGCCTTCTTCGCGCCGATCACGCCGTTGACCTCCTTGCGTACCTCCTTCGCCAGTTCGGCCTTGCCCTCGGGCGTGATCAGCTCCTCGGCCGTCTTGCTCGACAGCAAGCGCAGCAGGACATCCCGCACCTCGGGCATGCGCGTCTTGAGCCGCT
Organism: Thiobacillaceae bacterium; assembly: GCA_036834225.1. Lineage (GTDB taxonomy): Bacteria > Pseudomonadota > Gammaproteobacteria > Burkholderiales > Thiobacillaceae > JANWZL01. The sequence goes on from DAITOH010000009.1 coordinate 16,467, forward strand.
CCTGCACCTTGACATCGGCCAGCTTCAGGGAGACCTCCACCTGCAGGTAACTCTCCTGATCGGCCAGATTCACCGTAAAGGTCTCGAGCCGCTCGTAGATGGGCGCCGCCTCCTCCACCTCTTCGACGTGCGCCTCCTCCTGCTCGCCCGCGGGTTTGCCGCTCAGTAAAAGGATCGCCGCAGCGCCCGCCGCCAGGACCACGAGGAGCACCGCGGCCAGGATGATGATCAGGAGCTTCTTTTTCTTGCCAGCAGGCGCTGTAGCGCCCTCACCTTGTTCCGCCGGGGTCTTTGCCTTGGCCATATCATCCTCTTGAGGAATTGGACTTGAATACTCGTAAAAACAGTGGCTTTTGCTAACAAGCTTAGGTTGCTTCTTACTTCATCGCAAGCCGTCTGGCAAGCCATGTAAGAGCAAGTTAGTAATGTCCCGGTTCTGCACCGGGAAGGCATACGGGTGTC
>DAITOH010000010.1:0-16506 GCA_036834225.1 Thiobacillaceae bacterium
CCACCCGGACCCGGTAGCGGATCAGACCGTATTCGCTGAAATAGGCGGCCAGGCTGGCGCCGCTGCGACGGTAACGGCCATCGAGGGGGGAGAGGGCGGTCAACGGGGTCAGATCCATCGAGAGGCTCCGATCAGTTGCGGCCCTGGGTGCGCATGGCCATGGTGATCTGGTTGCGCAGGGACTTGACCAGGCCCAGGGTTTGCGGGGGGAGTTGCAGGGTGGCTTCGCGCCGATCGGCGTAGATCAGGGCGACGCAGCGGTTGCCGACGGTGATGGGCAGCAGTAGGAAGGATCTGGCGCCGACTGAGCGCCGGTACCAGTCCGGTATGCGGCTGCAAATGTTGTCGGCACCGGTGTCGCTGATGAGGATGTCCGCCGCCTTGGATAGGGCTACGTGAAAGACGTCGGGGTTGAAGGCCAGGGGCACGCGGAAGCTAGAGCGCAGCCTGGCCCAGTCGGCGCCATGACCGATGCGGGCGGCGAGGAACTGGTTGCCCGGGTCGACGGTGCAGATGATGACGTTGTCGAAGCTGCCGGTGCGAAACAGTAGCTCGGCGCCGACCTCAAGCATGACCTGGGGGTGTGCCTGCTCCAGCAACAGGTAGGTCAGTTCCTGCAGGCCGTCTATGAGGACGGCATTGGCATCGCCGTCCGGCGGCGGGCTGCCGGTCAGCTCGACACCGGTTTCCGCCTCTGCGGCGGGCGCAGCCGTCGGTCTGCGATCCAGCAACTGGCGCAGCAGGGGGCTCTGGCGGGCGTCCGTCTGCAGCATGGCGACCTCCTTTTCGGCCACTTCGCTGGCCTGGTAGATCGCCTCGACCAGCAGCGGGCCGGGCAGATCGACGCATTTCTCGTAACGCCGGGCGATCTCGGTGACGGCCCTGCCCACGTCCTCACTCGGGCTGTTCCTCACCGCCTCGTACAATTGCAGGGACAGGTTGGCGAGGACCTGGTGCCGGCCCATCGACGGCTTCACCGGACCGTCGGGCAGCGGGGCCATGCCCTCGAGGATGCTGGCCGGCAGTTTCCAGTGCCGGCCCACGGCCTGGCCGATCTCGTCGTAGCTCATACCCAGCACCCTTCTGGCCGCGACCTCTTCGCTCAGACCCTGCTCCCGCATTAGGGCGCTGACCTGATGGGTGGCCTCGAAGAAGTATAGACGCGCCATGAGCTTGCCCAGGTTGCGGAACAGGGCGCAGATGAACACCGCTTCCGTGTCCCTGTAGCCGAGCTTGCGTGCCAGCAGCCGACCGAGGATGCCGCAGTAGAAGCTGTCGATGGTCTCGGCCCTGAGTTCCTGGGCCTGGGCGTGGTTCTGCAGGTGTTCGAACAGCATTAGCGACAGGGCGGCGTCGCGCACCGTATCAAAGCCCAGGATGATCACGGCGCGCGAAATGGTGCTGATGGGCTGATGGCGGAAGAAGCCGAACTGGGCCGAGTTCACCAGCCGCAGCAGCTTGTTGGTCAGGGCGACATCTTTCAGGATGGCGTCGGTGAGCTGCTCGGCGTGACCGTCCTCGGCGGCGGTGATGCGGCAGACCTGGGCGACGACCTGGGAAAAGGCAGGGAAGTCCTGCGCCTCGGACAATCGTTCCAACAGCCGGATGGTCTCCTGACCTTCCTGGTGTTTGCCCTCGCCTGCGGATGGGCTACTCATACGGGACGCCGATCCAGGTAAGCCTGGGCGATCGTCAGTCCATCCACGTACTCCAACTCACCGCCGGCCGGCACGCCGCGGGCCATGCGGGTGACCTTAAGGCCGCGCGCCTTGAGCAGCTCAGCGGCGTAATGGGCCGTGGCTTCGCCCTCAACGGTGAAGTTGGTGGCCAGGATCACCTCCTCGGTCACCCCGTCGCACGCCCGTTTTAGCAGGCGATCGAGCCCGATCTGGCGGGGGCCGATGCCGTCTAAGGGCGACAGGTGGCCCATGAGGACGAAATACAGGCCGGAATAGGCGTGCGTCTCCTCGAAGCGGTTGAGATCGACCGGCATCTCCACCACGCACAATTGCCGGGGGTCGCGATGCGGATTCGCGCACAGGTCACACACCGCCGCTTCACTGAAGTTGTTGCAACGCTCACAGTGGCGTAGCCTCTCCAGCGCCGCCTTGAGGCTCTCGGCCAGCCGGCCTGCCGTAGGCCGGTCGCGCTGCAGCAGGTGGTAGGCGATGCGGGCAGCGGATTTCGGCCCCAGACCCGGCAGGGCTTGCAGGGCGTCGATGAGGGCGGCGAGGGCGGGGGGGTGCATGCTGGGGAGGGGGATGGGCGATGGACGATGCGATCAGGCCCCGTTCCCATCCCGGCGGCGTCAGAACGGGAACTTCATCCCCGGGGGCAGGGGCAAGCTAGCGGTCACGCCGGCCATCATCTCCTGGGCGGCAGTCTCCACCTTGCGCACGGCATCGTTGACCGCCGCGGCGATGAGGTCCTCCAGCATCTCCTTGTCGTCTCCCATCAGGGAGGGGTCGATGGTCACCCGCTTGACATCGTGCTTGCCCGTCATGAGCACCTTCACCATGCCGGCGCCGGAGACCCCTTCCACCTCCATTTTCGCGATCTTGTCCTGCGCCTTCTGCAGGTTTTCCTGCATGAGCTGGGCCTGTTTCATCAGGTTGCCGATTCCGCCTTTGATCATGATGTCTTCCTATGTGGTGGCCGTGTTGGATTTAATCTCCCATGTGCATGGGGAATCAAGTCCGGCGGGTCAGAGTGGCTTGATTTGTGTGACCTTTGCGTCGCATTGCTTAAGCACGGTTTGCACGAAGGGGTCGGCCTCGATGGCCGCTTCCGCATCGGCCATCCGTCTGGCCTGCTCCCTCGCGGCGACTTGGGCAGGCGCCGCGCCGGCGGTGTCGCCGAATTCGAATTCGATGCGCAGGTCCTCGCCGAGCCTGTCGCGCAGTGTGGCGCGCAGCTTGTCACCGAAGCTCTCCAGCAGGGGCTTCTGCAGTTCGGGCAAGCGCAGGCGCAGCAACCTAGGCTTCTGTTCCAGCACGGTGCAATGCGAAGCCAACTGCTTGACCCCGCCCGTCAGGCGCTTGGTCAGGGCGATCCAGTCTAGTTCGCCGCTTGTCTCCTGCCGTGCAGCCGCGTCTGCCACGGGGGTGGAGTCGACGGGTGCGGCGGCGGCCACTGCGGTGGCTGGGTTGTACCGGGCGCCCTGCCGTCCAGATTCGAGTTGCCTCTTCTCCGCGGACTCAACTTCAGCCTCCGGCGTAAAGGCCAGCATGCGCAGCAGGGTCATGGAGAAACCGGCGAACTCATCCGGCGCCCATTCCAGGTCGCGCCTGCCGAGGGTGGCGATCTGATAGTAGAGCTGCACCGTCTCCCCATCCAGCCGGCGGGCCAGCGCGAATAGCCGGTCGCGCTCAGGCGTGTCGGCCGAGACGGCCTCGGGCACGGTCTGGGCTAGGCTCAGCTGATAGAGCAGGCTGGCCAGGTCCTGCAGCGCCGCATCGAAAGACAGGCCGCGCTCGTCGATGCGCGCGGCCTCCTGCATCAGCCTCGGGCCGTCGTTGTCGGCAAGCGCCTCCAGCAGGGGGTAGAGATAGGCCTGATCGATCACCCCCAGCATGGTGCCGGTCTCGGACTCGGCCACCTTCCCGCCGCCATAGGCGATGGCCTGGTCGGTCAGCGACAGGGCGTCACGCATGCTGCCGGCGGCGGCGCGGGCCAGCAGGCTGAGGGCGCCTGGCTCGAAGGGCACGCCCTCGGCGTTAAGGACGTGTTTCAGGTGTTCTGCCACGCGAACGGCCGGCAGTTGCTTCAGGTTGAACTGCAGACAGCGCGAGAGCACCGTCACGGGCACCTTCTGCGGATCAGTGGTGGCGAGTACGAACACCACATGCGCGGGGGGCTCCTCCAGTGTCTTCAGCATGGCGTTGAAGGCGCTCTTGGAGAGCATGTGCACCTCGTCGATGATGTACACCTTATAGCGCCCTATGGTCGGCGCGTACTGGGCGTTCTCCAGCACCTCGCGCATGTTGTCCACGCCGGTGTAGGAGGCGGCATCGATCTCGATCAGGTCCACGAAGCGTCCTGCCTCGATATCCTGGCAGGCCGGGCAAACGCCGCAGGGGGTGGCGGTAAGGCCGGTGGCGCAGTTTAAGCACTTGGCCAGGATGCGCGCCAGCGTGGTCTTGCCCACGCCGCGGGTGCCGGTGAAGAGATAGGCATGATGCAACCGCCCCTGGGTCAGGGCGTTGGACAGGGCCCGCACCACGTGCTCCTGCCCGACCACCTCGGCGAAGCTGCGGGGGCGCCATTTACGGGCAAGGACGAGATGACTCATGTTTCTGGTAAGACGTGAGGGGGCAAGCAAGGGCTTTGACCGCCTTACCCCTCATTGCTCAGGGAAACCGGGTGGCGAGCCCGACCCCCGGCACTGGCATCGGCTGCTATGGCTGCTTCCTTCCGGACCTGACCAGGTTCACAACGTAGCCATGCGGGGAGACCCGCCACAGCGCATTCTAACAGGTTGACGCACAGGAGGGCTGGCGCAGGCCCTAAGAGCCTATCCCCTATTAGTCCTCGTCCTCCGCTGCCACCCGGCGTGTGCGCACGGCCTCGGCCAGCCGGCGCAAAAGCGGCTCGGTGTCCGCCCAGCCCAGGCAGGCATCGGTGATGGAGACCCCGTAGGCGAGCGGTGTGCCGGGACACAGGTCCTGACGGCCCGGGTTTAGGTGGCTTTCCATCATCACACCGATGATGCGTCTGTCGCCGGCCGCGATCTGGCCCGCGACGTCCAGGCCCACCTCCACCTGGCGCTCATACTGCTTGCTGGAATTGGCGTGCGAGAAATCGATCATCACCTGCTGACGCAGGCCGGCCGCGGCCAACTCACCACAGGCGGCGTTGACGCTCTGGGCGTCGTAGTTCGTGGAGCGGCCGCCGCGCAGGATGACGTGGCAATCCTCGTTGCCCGAGGTCTTGAACACCGCCACATGGCCCGACTTGGTGATGGAGATGAAGTGATGTCGCGCCGCGGCCGCCTTGATCGCGTCCACGGCGATCTTCAGGTTGCCGTCGGTGCCGTTCTTAAAGCCCACAGGGCAGGAGAGCCCCGAGGCCAGCTGGCGATGCGATTGGCTTTCAGTGGTGCGCGCACCGATGGCCCCCCAGGCGATGAGGTCGGCAATATACTGCGGCGAGATTAAGTCCAGAAACTCGGTGCCGCAGGGTAGCCCCAGCTCGTTGATGTTAAGCAGCAGCTTCCGAGCTAGGCGCAGCCCCTCGTTGATGTCGAAGCTCTCATCGAGATGCGGGTCGTTGATCAGCCCCTTCCAGCCTATGGTGGTGCGCGGCTTCTCGAAATACACGCGCATGACGATGACCAGGTCGTGCGCCAGCTCGTCGGCCAGCTGCTTAAGGTTTTTCGCGTAGTCGATGGCCGCTGCCGGATCGTGGATAGAGCAGGGCCCCACCACCACCAGCAGTCGGTCGTCGGCGCCGCGCAGGATGTCGTGGATGTGACGGCGTGCCTGGTAGGTGGTCTTCAGCGCCCGCTCGCTGGCCTTGTGTTCGCGCATGATCTGCATGGGCGCGAGTAGCTCGTCGCTCTGTTCGATGCGCGTGTCGTCGGTGCGGTATCCAGGCATGGTGTGACTTCTGGTTCCTGAAATAAACCCGGATTGTCTAATGGGACCTCGGCGCTTGATCAATGATGTGTAGATCGGCCTTCAGGCCGACAAGTTGGGCTAAAGCCCGACCTGAAGGGGCAATATGGGATAAAAAAACCGCCAGTTGTGCTGGCGGTTTGTCGTTGACCGAACCTCTTGCTCGCGTCAGCGCCTCCCGCCCGCCAGGGGTGGAAAAAAGCCGAAGAGAAAGAAACGGTTGCGGTTCATGTCTAGGATGCTAGCAGAGGGCGGGTGTGGCTCACAAGCTCAGGCATAGCTGCGCAGCTTGAGCGAGAACTGGCTTAAGGCTTCGATGCCGCTGTGCTCGGCGCGCTGACACCAGTCCCGCAGTTCTTTCACCAACTGTTCGCGCGAGGCGGTGGAGCGGGCCCACAGGGCCGTCAACTCCTGGCGCATCTGATACACGGTCTGCAACCGGGGGCTGTTGGCGAGGATGGCCATGAGCTTGCCGCGCTCCGTCTCGCCCAAGGTCTTGATGTCCAGGTTAAACCAGCGGCGCACTTTGCGCAGGCTCACGCCGGACAGGTCGGGCAGGCGCGACTTAAGCTTCTTCAGTTCGCTGCCGTAGACGGATTTCATGTACCGGGCGTAACGGGTGAGCACGTCATAACGGTGTGTGACGATGGCGCTTAGCAGCTCCACATCCGGGAAACGCTTGATCTCGCCCCACTGCACGCGCGGGGCCACCTTCTTCACCCGCGCTAAGCCCAGGATCTTAAGCAGGCGTATGTACAGCCAGCCGATGTCGAACTCGTACCAGCGCGAGGAGAGCTTGGCCGAGCTGCTATAGGCGTGATGGTTGTTGTGCAGCTCCTCGCCGCCGATGAGGATGCCCCAGGGCAGGATGTTGGTGCTGGCGTCCTCGCAGGCATAGTTGCGGTAACCCCAGTAGTGCCCGACGCCGTTGATGACGCCGGCCGCGAAGAAGGGGATCCACAGCATCTGCACCGCCCAGACGGTGATGCCAATTAGGCCGAACAGGACCACGTCCAGGATCAGCATCAGCACGATGCCGACGAAGTTGTGGGGCGTGTACAGCCGGCGCTCCAGCCAGTCATCCGGCGTGCCGTGGCCGTAGCGCTCCAGCGTTTCGGTGTCCTTGGCGGCCGCCCTGTACAGTTCCGCCCCTTGCCAGAGCACCTTCTTGAGCCCCAGCACCTGGGGGCTGTGGGGGTCTTCCGGAGTTTCGCAGCGGGCGTGGTGCTTGCGGTGGATGGCCACCCACTCGCGTGTGACCATGCCGGTGGTCATCCAGAGCCAGAAGCGAAAGAAGTGACTGACGGCGGGGTGCAGTTCCAGGGCGCGATGGGCCTGGGCGCGATGCAGGAAGATGGTGACGCTGGCGATGGTCACATGGGTGAGCGCGAGGGTGACCAGGATGTAACCCCACCAGGGGAGATCGACGAGACCGTTGAGCATGCAGTGTTGGCTATCTAAGGTGGATGAGACTGGGGTAAGGATTGGAATTTGGCTTGCCATTTTATCACCGCGCGTTGCGGGATGTGTAATCGAGAGGTCGATTGCCAACACAGAGTGCCGTCTATGGTTCTAGGCATCATGCAGATTTCAGCGCCGGTGTCAGGTGAGGGGCGAGGGCATGCAGGAGTTGGGCGAACACCTTGGGGGTGCCGGCCACGACATGGCCGGATTGGAGATAGCCTTCGCCGCCCTCAAAGTCGCCCACTAGCCCGCCCGCCTCTAGGACTAGCAGGCAGCCGGCGGCGATGTCCCAGGCATTGAGCCCCAGCTCAAAGAAGCCGTCGGTGCGTCCGGCCGCCACCCAGGCCAGGTCCAGGGCGGCGGAACCGGGCCGGCGCAGGCCCGCGGTCTTCTGCACCAGGTCGCGGAACATGCCGAGGTAGGCATCCAGATGCGTGAAGTCACGAAAGGGGAAGCCGGTGCCGATGAGGGCGGACTTGAGCTTGTCCCGTTTGGAGACGCGGATGCGACGGTCGTTGAGATAAGCGCCGCGGCCGCGGCTGGCGGTGAACAGCTCGTTGCGGGCGGGATCGTAGACCACGGCATGCGCAAGTTGGCCCTTGTGCACCAAGGCGATGGAGATGGCGTACTGCGGGAAGCCGTGCAGGAAGTTGGTGGTGCCGTCGAGCGGGTCGATCACCCACTGGTACTCCGCCTCGCCGATGGCGCCGGACTCCTCGGCTAGAATCGCGTGCTTGGGATAGGCCGCCAGCAGGGTGTCGATGATGGCCTGTTCCGCAGCGTGGTCGACCTCGCTGACGAAATCGTTTTCCCGTTTCGAGCGCACGGTGAGCAGGTCCAGGTCCAGGCTGGCGCGATTGATGATGGCGCCGGCGCGGCGGGCGGCCTTGACCGCCGTATTGAGCATGGGATGCATGATCAAGAGCGTGACGACACGACTGGCCCGGATTCTATCGTGAACCCCACAGAGCCTCTCGAAAACTTCCGCATCGTGCTGGTGGAGACCAGCCATCCCGGCAATCTGGGCGCGGCGGCCCGGGCCATGAAAACCATGGGGCTTACAAGGCTGTATCTGGTGAACCCGCGTTGCGCCATCGATGACGAAGCGCGGGCGCGCGCCTCCGGCGCACTCGACGTGCTCGAGTCGGCCACGATCTGCCAGGATCTCAGCGAGGCCCTGCAGGGGACTGTGCTCTCGGCGGCCTGCACCGCACGACGGCGTGACCTGCCGCACCCGGCCTACACCCCGCGCCAGGCCGCTGCGGAAATGCTGGCCCAGGCGCAGCAGGCGCCGGTGGCCCTGGTGTTCGGCTCCGAGACCTGTGGGCTATCCAACGAGCAGCTCATGCAGTGTCGCTGGCTCATCAACATCCCCGCCAACCCCGATTACAGCTCGCTGAATCTGGCGGCGGCGGTGCAAGTGCTCACTTACGAGCTGCGCTGCAGCCTGCACGATGTAGTGATGCCGCTACCCAGCTTCGAGGCCGCTCGCCATGAGGAGGTGGAGGCGCTGCTCACCGAGATGGAAGGCACCCTGGTGGATATCGGCTTCCTGGACCCCGCGCACCCCAAGCGGCTCATGCCCAGGCTGCGGCGCTTTTTCGCCCGCGCCGGCATCGAGCGCGAGGAGGTCGCCATCTGGCGCGGCATCCTCAATGCCGCCCGCAAGCCGATGCGTAAAACTTGACCCGTTTAGTCGGGAATCGCATACTACGCGCCTGGCATTTCAGATCATCGTATCGTCATATTCCAATGTTTCGCCGTTTGCGCGAAGACATCGGTGTCGTATTCGACCGGGATCCGGCCGCGCGCACCTTTTTCGAGGTGCTCACCACCTATCCCGGCGTGCATGCCGTGCTCTGGCACCGGCTGTCGCATCGGCTGTGGAACTGGAACCTGAAGTGGCTAGCGCGCCTTTCCTCCACGCTGGCGCGCTGGTTCACCGGCATCGAGATCCATCCCGGAGCCAAGATCGGCCGTCGGGTGTTCATCGACCACGGCATGGGGGTGGTGATCGGCGAGACGGCCGAAGTGGGGGATGACTGCACCCTCTACCACGGCGTCACCCTGGGCGGCACCTCCTGGCAGAAGGGCAAGCGCCATCCCACCCTTAAGCCCGGGGTGATCATCGGGGCAGGGGCCAAGGTGCTGGGCCCCATCACCATCGGCGCCGGCGCCAAGATCGGCTCCAACGCGGTCGTGGTCAAGGACGTGCCCGCCGGCGCCACCGCCGTGGGGATACCCGCGCGCATCCTGGACGACCGCGACCATGCGCGTGAACAGGCAGCGAAGAAGCTGGGCTTCTCCGCCTACGCGGTGAGCAATGACATGAACGACCCGATCGTGAAGGCCATCCACGGTCTGATCGATCACTCCGTCGTCACCGATCAGCGCCTGGAGCTGATCCTCGCCGAACTGAAGCGTCTGGGCGGACGTGTGGACGAGGCCCAGCGTCCGCAGGATCAGTTCGATCCTGATTACCTGAACAAAATCGTCGACTGAGTGTCAAAGACAGCGTAATAGTTGACTAATTTAATCAGGTTTAGTAGAGTGCGACATGACCAACTCAGCAACTGTCGCCAGGCCGCCCCAAGACGGTTGCGCGTCCCCTCGGGGGAGGGCGCAAGGTGAACGGGCGCGGCGATTCGAGAGGAGTGCATCATGCGGTTGACGACCAAAGGACGTTTTGCGGTGACGGCGATGATCGATCTGGGCATGCGCCAGCATCGCGGCCCCGTCACCCTGGCGGGCATCAGTGAGCGCCAGAAGATCTCCCTGTCCTACCTGGAGCAGCTGTTCGGGCGCCTGCGACGTCATGGCATCGTCGACAGCGTGCGTGGACCCGGCGGCGGCTACACCATGGCGCGGCCGATGACGGAGATCTCGGTGGCCGATATCATCCGTGCGGTGGACGAGCCCATCGATGCGACCCAGTGCGGTGGCCTGGGCAACTGTCGCGACGATCGCGAGTGCATGACCCACGAGTTGTGGGTGAACCTCAACGAACACATCTACCGCTACCTGGAAGGGGTGGATCTCGGCAGCCTGGTCGAGGCGCAGTTGCGCAAGCAGGCCGAGACCGGCATGCGAAAAGACGAGCGCCGTGTGCTGGGCACGGCCGAACTCAAGGCCGTGGTCAACGGCTGAAACGTGTCCAGTCAGGAGCACATCGCTATGGTCAAGACCCCCATTTATCTGGACTACTCCGCCACCACCCCGGTGGACCCGCGCGTGGCCGAGCGCATGATCCCCTATCTGACGGAGAAGTTCGGCAACCCTGCCTCCCGCTCGCACAGCTTTGGCTGGGAGGCGGAAAAGGCCGTGGAGGAGGCGCGTGAGCAGGTCGCCGCCCTGGTCAACGCCGACCCGAAGGAGATCGTCTGGACCTCCGGCGCGACGGAATCGAACAATCTGGCCATCAAGGGTGCCGCCCACTTCTACAAGGGCAAGGGCAAGCACCTGATCACGGTCAAGACCGAGCACAAGTCGGTGCTCGACACCTGCCGCGAGCTCGAGCGCCAGGGCTGGGAGGTGACCTATCTGGGCGTGCGCGAAAACGGGCTTTTGGACCTGGATGAGTTCCAGGCTGCCATCCGGCCGGACACCGTGCTGGCCTCGGTGATGTTCGTCAACAACGAGATCGGCGTCATCCAGGACATCCCGCGACTTGGCGAGATCTGCCGCGATAGGGGGGTGTTGCTGCATGTCGATGCCGCCCAGGCCACCGGCAAGGTCGACATCGATCTCGCCCGCCTCAAGGTGGACCTCATGAGCTTCTCCGCCCACAAGACCTACGGCCCCAAAGGTGTGGGGGCGCTGTACGTGCGGCGCAAGCCGCGCGTGCGCCTGGAGGCGCAGATGCACGGCGGCGGTCACGAGCGCGGCATGCGCTCGGGCACGCTGGCCACGCACCAGATCGTCGGCATGGGTGAGGCCTTCCGCATCGCCCGCGAGGAGATGCACACCGAGACCGAACGGGTGCGCATGTTGCGCGACAAGCTGCTCAAGGGCCTGATGGACATCGAGGAGGTATACGTCAACGGCGATCTGGACAGCCGTGTGGCCGGCAACCTCAACGTCAGCTTCAACTACGTCGAGGGCGAATCCCTGATCATGGCGATCAAGGATCTGGCGGTATCGTCCGGCTCGGCCTGCACCTCGGCCAGCCTCGAGCCTTCCTATGTGCTCAGGGCCCTGGGCCGCAGTGACGAGCTGGCGCACAGCTCGATCCGCTTCTCCATCGGCCGCTTCACCACCGAGGCGGAGATCGACTACGCCGTGAAGCTCCTGCACGAGAAGGTCGGCAAGCTGCGCGAGATGTCGCCGCTATGGGAGATGTACAAGGAGGGCATCGACTTGAATACCGTGCAGTGGGCAGCACATTGATTTAATCCGTGAACGGTCAGCGGCAGGTGGTCGAGGGTTCTTTTTCCGCTCACGACTTGCCGCAAACCGTTCACCCATGAAGACAGGAGCGAAAGATGTCCTACAGCGAAAAGGTCCTAGACCACTACGAAAACCCCCGCAATGTCGGCTCCTTCGACAAGGCCGACGCCAGGGTGGGCACCGGCATGGTGGGCGCACCCGCCTGCGGCGACGTGATGAAGCTGCAGATCAAGGTCAACGAGCAGGGCATCATCGAGGACGCCCGCTTCAAGACCTACGGCTGCGGTTCCGCCATCGCCTCGTCCTCGCTCGTCACCGAGTGGGTGAAGGGCAAGTCCTTAGACGAGGCCATGGCCATCAAGAACACCCAGATCGCCGAAGAGCTGGCCCTGCCGCCGGTCAAGATACACTGTTCCATCCTGGCCGAGGACGCCATTAAGGCCGCCGTGGCGGACTACAAGCGGAAACACGGCCTGGGCGGCGAGGAATACACGGCCTGCAACCCGCCTAAGGAGCACTGACATGGGTGCCGCTACGTGTGCCGCGCCGGAAGGCGTTAAGATCAAGGATCTGGAGCTAGGTGCCGCGGGTTTCGCCGGGGCCCGCATCGACCTCTCGGAACGGGCCGCAAACCACATCAAAAACTTCCTGGCCAAGCGTGGCAAGGGGCTGGGCATCAAGCTGGGCGTGCGTACCTCGGGGTGCTCGGGGCTGGCCTACAAGCTGGAATTCGCCGACGTGGAGGACCCGCAGGACGTCAAGTTCTCCTGCCATGGGGTGAACGTCTATGTCGACCCCAAGAGCCTGGCGTATCTGAACGGCACCGAGCTCGATTACGTGCGCGAGGGCTTAAACGAGGGCTTCAAGTTCAACAACCCGAATGTGAAATCCCAGTGCGGTTGCGGGGAGAGCTTCAATGTCTGAATCACGGGGCGCTAGGCAGCGCCGAGCACGCCTCTCTCACCTCATCCCATGCTTGACTTCAACCGCAACTACTTCGAGCTGTTCGGCCTGCCGCCGGCCTTCGCACTAAGCCGCGAGTCTCTCGAACGCGCCTACCGGGACATCCAGGCCGAGATCCACCCCGATCGCTTCGCCCATGCGGGCGAGGCAGAGCAGCGGCTGGCGATGCAGTGGACCGCACGGGTGAACGAGGCCTATCAGACCCTGCGCCAACCCCTCGAGCGGGCGCGCTACCTGTTGGAGCTGCAAGGGGTGCACGCCATGGATGCCAGGAACACCGCCATGCCTGCGGACTTCCTGATGCAGCAGATAAAGTGGCGCGAGCGTCTGGAAAAGGCCAAGGCGGCGAAGGATTTTACCGCCCTGCAGCGCATAAAGACCGACACGCGCGCCCAGGCCGAGCGCTTGGAGCGCCAACTGGGCGAGCTTCTAGACCAGCGGCACGACTATGCCCAGGCGGCCGAGGTCCTGCGCAAGTACCGCTTCCTGGACAAGCTGCTGGAAGAGATCGAAACCGCTTACGAAACGCTGGAGTGAGTCTCGCTCCCCCTTCCCCCTCACCCCTCACCTAGCCATGGCACTGCTCCAGATCGCTGAACCCGGCCTCTCCACCGCGCCCCACGAGCACAGGCTCGCCGTGGGCATAGACCTGGGCACCACCAACTCGTTGGTGGCCACGGTGCGCAATGGCGTGGCCGTGGTGCTCAACGACGAGCACGGCCGGTCGCTGCTGCCTTCGGTGGTGCGCTACCACAAGGACGGCAGCACGGCAGTCGGCTACGAGGCCCAGGCCCAGGCAAGCCGCGACCCCCGCAACACCATCGTCTCGGTCAAGCGTTTCATGGGTCGTGGGCTCAAGGACCTGCCGGATGCGGCCACGCTGCCCTACCAGTTCGTGGATGCGCCGGGCATGGTGCAGATCAAGACCATCGCCGGGGTGAAGAGCCCGGTCGAGGTCTCGGCGGAGATCCTGAGAGTGCTCAAGGCCCGCGCCGAGGCCGCTTTAGGCGGCGAGCTCATCGGTGCGGTGATCACTGTGCCGGCCTATTTCGACGATGCACAGCGTCAGGCCACCAAGGACGCCGCACGCTTAGCCGGGCTCAACGTACTGCGCCTGCTTAACGAGCCGACCGCGGCGGCCATCGCCTACGGGCTAGACCATGCCGCCGAGGGCATCTACGCGGTCTACGACCTAGGCGGCGGCACCTTCGACATCTCCATCCTCAGGCTCACTAAGGGGGTGTTCGAGGTCATGGCCACCAACGGCGACTCCGCCTTAGGCGGTGACGACTTCGACCGGCGCATCTACTGCTGGATGCTAGAGCAGGCCGGTCTACACACGGTGGGTGATCACGACAAGGCGCTGCTCATGCGCAAGGCCCGTGAGGCCAAGGAGGCCCTCACCGAACACCCGGAGGTGCGCATCACCGCCACGCTCTCCGGCGGCGAGCTGATCGATTTCTCCCTCAGCGAGCAGGCATTCAACGACATGACCGAGAGCCTGGTGGCCAAGACCCTGCTGCCCTGCCGCAAGGCCCTGCGCGATGCCGGGCTTAGGCCGGGCGACATCAAGGGGGTGGTCATGGTCGGCGGTTCCACCCGCATCCCGCGCATCCAGGCAGCAGTGGGCGAGTTCTTCGGCCAAACACCGCTCACTAACCTCGATCCCGACAAGGTGGTGGCCCTGGGCGCGGCCATGCAGGCCAATGTGCTGGCCGGCAACAAGGGGCAAGACGACTGGCTGCTGCTCGACGTCGTGCCGCTATCCCTAGGGATCGAGACCATGGGCGGGCTTACCGAGAAGATCATCCCGCGCAACTCGACCATTCCGCTCGCGCGTGCCCAGGAATTCACCACCTACAAGGACGGCCAGACCGCCATGGCAATCCACGTCGTGCAAGGTGAGCGCGAGCTGGTCAAGGACTGCCGCTCGCTTGCCCGCTTCGAGCTCAGAGGCATTCCGCCCATGGTGGCAGGGGCGGCGCGCGTGCGCGTGACCTTCCAGGTCGATGCCGACGGTCTGTTGTCTGTCACGGCGCGCGAGATGAGTACCGGGGTCGAGGCGCACATCGAGGTCAAGCCCTCCTACGGCCTCACCGACGACGAGGTGGCGCGCATGCTACAGGATTCCTATGCCCATGCCCACGACGACATGGCCGCCCGCAACCTGGCCGAGGCCAAGGTGGACGGCCGGCGTCTGCTGGAAGCCACCCGCAATGCCCTGGCTGAGGACGGCGAGACGCTGCTTAACCCTGCGGAACGCGGCGCCATCGATCACTTGTTGCAAGCCCTGGAAACCGCCCTTACTGGCGATGATCTCAAGGCCATCAAAAAGGCCACCGATGCCCTCAACCAAGGCACCGTCGAGTTCGCCGCGCGGCGCATGGATGCCAGCGTGAAGCGGGCGCTCAAGGGCCATCGACTGGAGGAAATCGATGTCTGAGCAATTCGATCTTGCCGTAGTCGCCGAGCTGCGCCAGAGGCTAGACGGCCATCCGATCTATGCCGCCGTGCGGACCCTGGACGACCTGCGCGTGTTCATGGCGCATCACATCCATTCGGTGTGGGACTTCATGTCCCTCGTCAAATACCTGCAGCATACCGTGGCCCCGGCGCGCTGGCCCTGGACGCCGGGCGCGGACCCCGCGGTGCAGCGCTTCATCAACGAGCTGGTGCTGGAGGAGGAGACCGACGCCGCCGCCCCCGGCCAGCCGGGCGAGTTCGCCAGTCACTTCCAGCTCTATCTGGGTGCTATGCGTGAGATCGGCGCCGACGCCGACCGGCCGGCGCGTTTCGTCGAGCTGGTGCGGGCGCACGGTCTGGAGAGCGCGTTGCAGTCCGGCCTGGTGCCGGCCCCGGCCGCAGACTTCACGCGCGTGACCTTCGGCTTCATCGCCAGCGGCAAACCCCATGCCGTGGCCGCGGCCCTTGCCCTCGGCCGGGAGCATATCATCCCCAACATGTTCCGCGCCCTCTTAGCCCGCATGGCGGTGAGCGAACAGGACGCGCCCACCTTCCACTACTACCTCAAGCGCCACATCCACTTGGACGAGGACTTCCACGCCCCGCTGTCGCTACGCCTGCTCGAGGGCCTCTGCGCCGGGGATCCGCTCCGCATCCGGGAGGCCGAGGCTGCCGCCATCGAGGCGATCGAGGCGCGCATCCGCTTCTGGGACGGTGTGCTCGCCGCCCTGCCCAGTCAACAACGCCATCTAACCCGCGTTGAAGCATGCCTCAGCTGATCGTCCTGCCCCACGAAGAACTCTGCCCGCAAGGTGCTGTCATCGACGCGCAAAAGGGCGTGTCCATCTGCGACACCCTGCTCGACCACGGCATCGAGATCGAGCACGCCTGCGAGAAGTCCTGCGCCTGCACCACCTGTCACGTCATTGTGCGCGAAGGCTACGAGAGCCTGTCCGAGGTGACCGAGACGGAGGAGGACCTGCTGGACAAGGCCTGGGGTCTGGAACCCACCTCGCGCCTATCCTGCCAGGCCCTGGTTGGCGACGCCGACCTGGTGGTGGAGATCCCCAAGTACTCCATCAACATGGTGAAGGAGGGGCATTGAGGTGGTCAGTCGTGAACGGTGAGTAGTACACTCCTCACCCCTCGCTCCTCACGAGGCACAGCCATGAAATGGACCGACACCCTGGACATCGCCATCGCGCTAGCCGAGCACCATCCCGACGTGGACCCGCAGTACGTGCGCTTCACCGACCTACACCGCTGGGTGATGGACCTGCCCGGCTTCGATGACGACCCCAATCGCTCGGGCGAGAAGATCCTGGAGGCCATCCAGATGGCCTGGATCGAGGAAGTGGGTTGATCCCGGGTCGTCGATAAGTATGTAGGTCGGCCTTCAGGCCGACTTACAACCCCTTGAGTATTGATTCTTCGGTTGAACACGCCCGCTTGTGCGGCTTAAGCGGATGGCTCGCGCGCCCAGCCCGCTGGGCGCAGGACAGCACGCAGTGCCAGTCGGCAGCTGTAGCGAGGGATGGGCCGAAGGACCACACAAAGCCGAGCGCACGCTAAAGACGCGAAAGCGGGCGTAAAGCGATCACACCTAATCGGTGAG
>DAITOH010000011.1:0-16204 GCA_036834225.1 Thiobacillaceae bacterium
ATCTTGAATTGGAGACGA
This sequence comes from Thiobacillaceae bacterium, assembly GCA_036834225.1. Lineage (GTDB taxonomy): Bacteria > Pseudomonadota > Gammaproteobacteria > Burkholderiales > Thiobacillaceae > JANWZL01. The sequence continues at coordinate 19 of DAITOH010000011.1, forward strand.
TGGTAGGCATGGGGTACGCTCAAGCAAGCAAAAGTGCAAGTTGCCGCCAATGGGCTGCCTCAGCCAACCATACATGGCCCAAAGGCCAGTGCTGCCGGTGGAAGGCGTCGTTGACGGTCATGAAAGGTCCTTCTCCCCCAGCCCACCCGGGGGAAGCGTTATGAGTTGCTTAGCGATACACGGGAACTGCGCGTAGCTACGCCCGGCGCAGTCTAATGCGCCGCCTGTCTTTGTTTTCTAGACCGTTTTGACCAGGACCTTGGAGCGCCGCTGCCAGTTGTAGAGCGCCTGACGCGGTGCGGGCAGGTCATCGGGCGTAGCCTGAGCAAAGCCGCGCTCGAGGAACCAGTGCGTGGTGCGGGTGGTGAGCACGAATAGGCGCTTGAGACCGTGCTCGCGCGCCGCCTCTTCCACCGCTGCCAGCAGGGCCTCGCCGCGATTGCCGCCCTGGAAATCGGGATGCACCGCCAGGCAGGCTAGCTCGCCCGCCTCGGCCTCGGGGAAGGGGTACAGGGCCACGCAGCCGATGATGCGGCCGTCCAGTTCGTCCACCAGGAAGCGTTCGATCTCCCGCTCCAGCTGCTCGCGCGGCCGGTGCACCAGGATGCCGGCCTGCTCCAGGGGCTCGATCAGGGAAAGGATGCCGCCGACATCGGCGATGGTCGCCGCACGCAGGTTCTCCACCGTCTCCCGTGTGACCATGGTGCCCACTCCGGCATGGGTAAACAGCTCCATGAGCAGGGCACCGTCCACCTCCGCGCTGATCAGATGGACCCGCGCCACGCCGGCGCGACAGGCGCGCACGGCATGCGGCAGATAGAGCCGGAAGTCCCCTTCCGGCAGGTCGCGCACGAGGCGCTGCGCCTGCCGCGCGGTAAGCCTCGAGATGCGCCTGCCCTTGGCATCCACCGTGTCGCCATGATCGAGGATGAACACCAGCTTTTCCGCCTCGAGGGCGATGGCCGCCGCGGTGGCCACGTCCTCCAGCGAGAGGTTGAACACTTCGCCGGTGGGGGAATAGCCCAGGGGCGAGAGCAGCACGATCTCGCCGGCGTCGAGCCGTGCGCGGATGGCCGCGGCGGCCACCTTGCGCACCTCGCCGGTGAACATGAGGTCCACGCCGTCGACCACCCCGGCCGGCCGGGCGATGACGAAATTGCCACCGGCCACGCGGATCTCCGCCCCGGCCATGGGGGTGTTGGGGAGCCCTAAGGAGAGCAGCGTCTCGATCTCGATGCGCACCGTGCCCACGGCCTCCTTGACGCAGTCTAGGGCCTCGGTGTCGGTGACGCGCAGGTCCCTGACGTAGCGGGTCTTAAGATCGCGGGCCGCTAGCCTAGCCTCCACCTGCGGTCGCACCCCGTGCACCAGTACCAGGCGCACGCCCAGGGCGTTGAGCAGGTTGATGTCGTGGATGAGGTCCACGAAGTCGGCGCGCTCGATAGCGTCACCGCCGAAGGCGATGACGAAGGTCTTGCCGCGAAAGGCGTGGATATAAGGGGCGGCGGCGCGAAACCAGTCGACGAAATCAGACATCAGGTTTTAGGTTTCAGTCTGTACAGGCATACTGTACTGTACCTGTAGCCTGACCTCTGACCCCTGCTAGCCATCGCCCCAGAGCGCCTGCATCGCCGCCAGGGCCGCCACCGCGGCGGTCTCGGTGCGCAGGATGCGCGGCCCGAGGCGCAGGGGAACGAAGCCGGCGGCTAAGGCGGCATCGCGTTCGGCCGGCTCGAAACCGCCCTCGGGGCCGGCGAGCAGCAGCACGGGTCGTTGTGGGGCGGGCAGGTCACGCAGACGCTGCCCGCCCGCCGGGTCGAGCATGAACTTCGTGGTGTCCATCTCCCGCGTCGAGCCGACCCACTCCGGGTATGCGAGGATTTCGCCCATCTCGGGCAGGCGGGTGCGTCCACATTGTTCGCAGGCGGATATCACCACCCCCAGCCAATGCGCCCGGCGCCGCTCGCGCCGTTCCGGATCGAGACGCACCACCGTGCGCCGGGTGACGATGGGTTGCACTGCCTTGACCCCCAGTTCGACCGCCTTCTGCAGGGTGTAGTCCATGCGCTCGCCGCTGGAGATGCCCTGGGCCAGGATGACCGCAAGCGGCGATTCGCGGTCCGCCGCCCGGCATTCCAGGATGCGCGCGCGGGCCTTACGCCCGCTCCGGTCCAGGATGGCCGTGCACTCCTCGCCTTCGCCGTTGAACAGGACGAGGCTATCGCCCGCCCGCAGCCGCAGGGCGGATTGGGCATGGCGGCCCACGGCCTCGGGCAGGGTCGCCTCGCGTCCAGGGACGAGGGGGATAGGACAGTAGAAGCGGGGGGTGGACATGCCGTGCGGGAGTGCGTGGTGTGTTGGTATCATCCACGCATCGAACCGATGGAGGCAAGCGATGGTGCGCATGGAGACCCCGGTATGTGATTTCGGCCGGCCGGCGATCGACTTCGATCTCCCCGGGGTGGACGGCCGCCGTTACACCCTGCGTGATGTTGCCGGTCCGAACGGCCTGCTGGTCATGTTTATCTGCAACCACTGTCCCTACGTGAAGGCGGTCAAGGAACGCATCGTGCGCGATGTCACCGAACTTAGGTCGCACGGCATAGGCGCTGTTGCCATCATGTCCAACGACCCCACCGACTACCCCGAGGACAGCTTCGAGAACATGCAGGTGGTTGCCCGGGCGTGGCGACTGCCCATGCCCTACCTGTGGGACGAGACCCAGGCCGTGGCCAAGGCCTACGGCGCCGTGTGCACGCCGGACTTCTTCGGCTACAACGCCCAGCTTAAACTGCAGTACCGCGGGCGGCTGGACGCCTCCACCAAGGAGACCGCCCCCGAAGGCACCCGTCGCGACCTCTTTGAGGCCATGGTCGAGATCGCCCGCACCGGCCACGGCCCGCGCCTGCAAATCCCGTCCGTGGGCTGTTCGATCAAATGGCGCAATGCGTGAGCAGTAAGTAAAAAAACCCTCCCCTCACCCCATGTCCCCCCTCCTCGCCCAGGTCATCGCCGCCGTCCGCGAAGTCGGCCGGCAGGAGGTCATGCCGCGTTATCTCAAGGTGGCCCACACCCGCAAGGACGACGGCAGCCTGTTCACCGAGGCGGATATGGCCGCGCAGCAGGCGCTCACCGAGCGCCTGCGTGCCATCGCCCCCTATCCGGTACTGGGCGAGGAGATGGACGACGCCACCCATCGCCGGCTCTGGGACGACGGTGAGGCAGGGCTGTGGTGCGTGGACCCGATCGACGGCACCACCAATTTCGTCAGCGGGCTGCCCTTCTTCGCCATGTCGATTGCCCTCATGCGCGACGGTCGCTCCGTCCTGGGCGTAGTCTACGACCCCCAGGCCGACGAGTGCTTCTATGCCGAGGCGGGGCAGGGTGCCTTCGTCGACGGCAACCGCCTGCCGATCAAGACGCCACCGGAGGCGCTCAAGCGCTCCATCGCCGGCATCGACTTCAAGCGCATCCCGCGTGCGCTGGCAGGTCGCCTGGCGGCGGAGCACCCCTACAGCTCGCAGCGCAACCTGGGTGCCAGCGCCCTGGACTGGTGCTATCTGGCTGCCGGTCGGCTGCACGTCTACCTGCACGGTGGGCAAAAGCTGTGGGACTACGCCGCCGGCTGCCTGATCCTGGAGGAGGCGGGCGGCGTGGTCAACTGCATCCAGGGCAACGACGGCTTCTGGTCGGGCAGCCCATGGACCCGCTCGGTGGTGGCCGCCCTAACACCCGGCCTGCATCGCCAATGGCAGGCCTGGGTCGATAAATATAACGCCTGAAGTGATAAAAATTTTTAGTTTTCTCCGGCATAGGCCCTGCATCCCTTGTAAATCAAGGCCGGGGCGGACTTCTTGGCGCCATCCCCGTTCCCCCGCGCCCATGGCCGTCTTGCCTAGCCTGTGGGGCTTGTAGATAATCGGGTCTTTCCTGTCCGAAATCCGTGCCGGTCACAGACTTTTCTATCAGGGGAAACAAAGACATGGCAACCCGCACTGACCTTGCCAACGCCATCCGCGTCCTCGCCATGGACGCCGTCGAAAAGGCCAAATCCGGCCACCCGGGCGCCCCCATGGGCATGGCGGAGATCGCCGAAGTGCTGTGGAACCACCATCTGCGCCACAACCCGGCCAACCCCAAATGGCCCGACCGGGACCGCTTCGTGCTGTCCAACGGTCACGGCTCCATGCTGCTCTATGCCCTGCTGCACCTGACCGGCTATGACCTCAGCATGGAGGACATCAAGCAGTTCCGCCAGCTGCACTCCAAGACGCCGGGCCATCCCGAGTACGGCTACACCCCGGGTGTGGAGACCACCACCGGCCCGCTTGGACAGGGCATCGCCAACGCCGTGGGCATGGCCCTGGCCGAGAAGATCCTGGCGCACCAGTTCAACAAGCCCGGCCATGAGATCGTCAACCACTACACCTATGTCTTCATGGGCGACGGCTGCATGATGGAGGGCATCTCGCACGAGGCCTGCGCGCTCGCCGGCACCTGGAAACTCAACAAGCTGATCGTCTTCTGGGACGACAACGGCATCTCCATCGACGGCCACATCGAGCACTGGTACACCGACGACACCGTCAAGCGGTTCGAGGCTTACGGCTGGAACGTGATCCCCAACGTCGACGGCCACGACCCGGCCGCCATCGAGGCCGCCGTGCAGCAGGCCAAGCAGTCCACCGACAAGCCCACCCTGATTTGCTGCAAGACCATCATCGGCAAGGGCTCGCCCAACAAGGCCGGCACCCACGACGTGCACGGCGCGGCGCTGGGCCACGAGGAGGTCGAGGCCGCCCGCAAGCACATGGGCTGGAACTACCCCCCCTTCGAGATCCCGCAGGACGTCTATGACGGCTGGGATGCCAAGACCAAGGGCGAGGGGCTGGAGAAGCTCTGGAACAACAAGTTTGCCGAGTACGAGCGGGCCTACCCGGCCGAGGCGGCCGAGTTCAAGCGCCGTATGGCGGGCGAGCTGCCGGCAGGCTGGGCCGAGCACGTCAAGGCCGCCATCGCCGCCGTCAACGCCAAGGGCGAGGCCGTGGCCACGCGCAAGGCCTCGCAGATCGCCATCAACGCCTTAGCACCGATCCTGCCCGAGTTCGTGGGCGGTTCGGCGGATCTCACCGGCTCCAACCTCACCAACTGGACCGGCTGTCACCCCATCCGCCACGGCAACCCCGGCAACTACATCTCTTACGGCGTGCGCGAATTCGGCATGGCCGCCATCATGAACGGCATGGCCCTGCACGGCGGCATTCTGCCCTTTGGCGGCACCTTCCTGGTGTTCTCCGACTACTCCCGCAACGCGCTCAGGATGGCCGCACTCATGAAGCAGCGCGTCATCCACGTGTTCACGCACGACTCCATCGGCCTGGGCGAGGATGGGCCCACGCACCAGCCCGTCGAGCAGATCGCCACCTTGCGCATGACGCCCAACATGAGCGTGTGGCGCCCCTGTGACACGGTAGAGACCATGGTCGCCTGGGCCAAGGCGGTGGAAAAGCGCGACGGCCCCACCAGCCTCATCCTGTCGCGTCAGAATCTGCCTTTCATCAAGCGCAGCGATGAGCAGATCGCCTGCATCGAGCGCGGTGGCTATGTCCTGTCCGACTGCGAGGGGGCGCCCAGGGTCGTGCTCATCGCCACCGGCTCGGAGGTGGACCTGGCCCTCAAGGCGCAGGAGGCCCTCGCGGCCGAGGGCATCGCCGCGCGGGTGGTGTCCATGCCCTCCACCGACGCCTTCGATCGCCAAGACGCCGCCTACCGCGACAGCGTCCTGCCCAAGGGTGTGAAGCGCGTGGCCATTGAGGCCGGCGCCACGGTCGGCTGGTGGAGGTATGTCGGCTGTGACGGCGCTGTGGTGGGCATCGACCGTTTTGGCGAGTCCGCACCTGCCGGCGTGTTGTTCAAGGAGTTCGGCTTTACCGTCGAAAATGTCGTTCGCACTGTCAAGGAGATTCTCTGATGAACACGAACGACATTTCGGTGGAGGCTGACGTGAGGGTGGCGAACGTCAAGGGTGCGCAAGCGCCCGGCCGCAGCCAAAACGTCGTTGCCACCGTCATGGGCATCCTGTAAACATCGCTTGGGGCGCCGCATGCGCCCCTCTGTCTTTTTGCCTACTCACATCAAGGAGCTAACTATGGCTATCAAAGTCGGCATCAACGGTTTCGGACGCATCGGCCGCACGGCCCTCCGCGCCATCGCCAAGGAGTTCCCGGACATCGAGGTGGTCGCCATCAACGACCTGCTCGAGCCCGATTACCTGGCCTACATGCTCAAGTACGACTCGGTGCACGGCAACTTCAAGGGTGACATCGCCGTCGAGGGCAGCAATCTGGTGGTAAACGGCAAGAAGATCCGCCTCACCGCCGAGAAGGACCCCGCCAACCTGAAGTGGGACGAAGCCGGTGCCGACATCGTGCTCGAGTGCACCGGTCTCTTCCTCGACGAGGAGTCCTGCCAGGCGCACCTCAAGGCCGGTGCCAAGAAGGTCGTGATGTCCGCTCCCTCCAAGGACAAGACTCCCATGTTCGTCTACGGCGTCAACCACGACGCCTATGCCGGCCAGGCCATCGTCTCCGCCGCCTCCTGCACCACCAACTGCTTAGCCCCAGTGGCCAAGGTGCTGCACGACAACTGGGGCATCAAGCGCGGCCTGATGTCGACCGTGCATGCCACCACCGCCACGCAAAAGACCGTCGACGGCCCGTCCAAGAAAGACTGGCGTGGCGGCCGCGGCATCCTGGAGAACATCATCCCCTCCTCCACCGGTGCGGCCAAGGCCGTGGGCAAGGTGCTGCCCGAACTGAACGGCAAGCTCACCGGCATGGCCTTCCGCGTGCCGACCTCCGATGTGTCCGTGGTCGACCTGACCGTCGAGCTGGAGAAGCCCGCCAAGTATGAGGACATCTGCAAGGCGATGAAGGCCGCCAGCCAGTCCGGCGACATCAGCAAGACCCTGGGCTACACCGACGAGAAGGTGGTCTCCACCGATTTCCGCGGCTGCGGCTACTCCTCCATCTTCGACGCCGAGGCCGGCATCGCGCTCGACGACACCTTCGTCAAGGTGGTGGCCTGGTACGACAACGAGTACGGTTACACCTGTAACATGCTGCGCTTCACGCAACACATCGCCGCCAGGTGACAGGTTACAGGTTGCAGGGTTCAGCGGAACACGGGCGCGGCCACTGGCCGCGCTGTATTCAGCAACCTGTAACCTGACCTCTGTAACCTGATCACTCAGGAATAAGCCCGCTTATTCCTGAGTGATCAACCAGGAGTCCGACATGGCCAAATTCCTTCGCATGACCGACCTCGACCTTAGGGCTAAGCGCGTATTCATCCGCGCCGATCTGAACGTGCCCGTCAAGGATGGCAAGGTCACCAGTGATGCCCGTATCACCGCCTCCATGCCCACCATCGAGCATGCCATGAAAGCGGGCGCGCGCGTGATGGTCACCTCCCACCTTGGCCGCCCCACCGAAGGTGAGTGGACCGAGGAGGTGTCGCTCAAACCCGTGGCCGACGTGATGTCCGCCAAGCTGGGCAAACCCGTGCGTCTGATTAGGGACTGGGTGGACGGCGGCTTCGAAGTCGCCGAGGGCGAGGTGGTCCTGCTGGAGAACTGCCGCGTCAACAAGGGCGAGAAGAAGAACGCCGAGGAGACCGCCCGCAAGTATGCCGCCCTGTGCGACGTCTTCGTCATGGACGCCTTCGGCACCGCCCACCGCGCCGAGGCCTCCACCTATGGCATCGCCCAGTATGCACCCGTGGCCTGCGCCGGCATGCTGGTTACCCAGGAGCTGGAGGCCCTGGCTAAGGCCCTGGCCAATCCGGCCCGGCCCATGGTGGCCATCGTCGGCGGCTCTAAGGTATCCACCAAGCTCACCGTGCTCGAGGCCCTGTCTGAGAAGTGTGATCAGCTAATCGTGGGCGGCGGCATCGCCAACACCTTCCTCGCCGCCACCGGCAAGAACATCGGCAAGTCCCTGTGCGAAACCGACCTCATTCCCGCCGCCCAGGCCTTAATCGAGAAGATGGCCAAGCGCGGCGCCACCATCCCCATCGCCGTCGACGTGGTGGTGGGCAAGCAGTTCGACGCCAACGAGCCCGCTGTCCTCAAGGATGCCGACGCGGTCGCCGACGACGACATGATCTTCGACATCGGGCCCAAATCGGCTAGGGAGCTGGTGGACATCATCATGAAGGCCGGCACCGTGGTCTGGAACGGCCCGGTCGGTGTGTTCGAATTCGACCAGTTCGGCGAGGGCACCAAGGCCATCGCCCGCGCCATCGCCGAGACCAAGGCGTTTACGCTCGCCGGCGGCGGCGACACCATTGCAGCCATCCAGAAGTACGACATCTACGACAAGGTGTCCTACATCTCCACCGCCGGCGGCGCCTTCCTCGAGTACCTGGAGGGCAAGACCCTGCCCGCCATAGACATCCTGGAGAAGCGGGCGGCCGGCTGAATCGGCCTAAACGGTGAGCGGTTAAGGGTGCACGCCCCGCTCGCCTATTTCTTCTGCCCGCCGCTTACCGCTGACTGCTCACCAGATGATACGCAGAACCAAGATCGTCGCCACCCTCGGCCCGGCCAGCAACGACCCCAAGGTGATCGACCGGATGATCGAGGCGGGCATGGACGTGGTGCGCTTAAACTTCTCCCACGGCAGCGCCGAGGAGCACATCCAAAGCGCCGAACTCGCGCGCTCGCTGGCCAAGACGCGCGGCCGCGCCGTGGGTGTGTTGGTCGACCTGCAGGGGCCCAAGATCCGCATCGGAAAGTTCAAGGACGGCAAGGTGACCCTCAAGGAGGGCGACCGCTTCGTGCTGGACGCTGACTGCGAGCTGGGCGACCAGGGCCGGGTCGGCCTGGACTACCAGGATTTGGTCAAGGACGTCTCGCGCGGGTCTACCCTCCTGCTCGATGACGGCCGCATCGAGATGTGGGTCGAGGAAGTCCAGGGCAATCAGGTCATCAGCAGGGTGGTGCGCGGCGGCACCCTGTCCGACAACAAGGGCATCAACCGCAAGGGCGGCGGCTTGTCGGCGTCGGCCCTGACCGACAAGGACATCGAGGACATCAAGACTGCGGCCCAGCTAGAGGCCGACTACTTGGCCGTGTCCTTTCCCCGCTCCGCCGCCGACATCCAGCAGGCGCGCGAGATCCTGAGGGCCGCCGGCGGCCGCGCCTGGATCGTGGCCAAGATCGAGCGGGCCGAGGCCGTCGATGCCCTGGCCGACATCCTCAACGCCAGCGACGCCATCATGGTGGCGCGCGGTGATCTGGGCGTGGAGGTGGGTGATGCGGCCGTGCCGGCGCTGCAGAAGAAGATGATCCGCATGGCGCGGGAGAAGAATAAGCTGGTCATCACCGCCACGCAGATGATGGAGTCGATGATCTCCAGCCCCATCCCCACCCGCGCCGAGGTCTCCGACGTCGCCAATGCCGTGCTGGACGGCACCGACGCGGTCATGCTCTCGGCCGAGACGGCGGTCGGCGCCTACCCCATCGAGGCCATCGCCGCCATGCACAGGGTCTGCATCGAGGCGGAAAAGGAGATGGACCCCCCCCAATTCCCGGGCCAGGTGGCCAGGGAGGGCATAATGCGCGTGGACGAGGCTATCGCCAAGTCCGCCGCCTTCACGGCACTACACCTGAACGTCAAGGCCATCGCCGCCATGACCCAGTCGGGTTCCACCGCCCTATGGGCCTCGCGCATCAGTACCCACGTGCCCATCTACGCCTTGACACCCGAGGTCGAAACCCGTAGAAAAGTCACGCTCTTCCGCGGCGTCTACCCCATCAACTTCCGGCCCTCCAGCAACGACCGCGACCTGCTCCTGGCCGAGGCGGAGGACGAGTTGCGGCGGCGCGGCGCGGTGCGTAGCGGCGACCTGATCCTGCTCACCATCGGTGAGCCCATCGGCAAACCGGGCGGCACCAACACCCTCAAGATCGTTCGCGTCGGCGAGCGGAAAAAGGCTTGATTCACCCCTACTGAACAGGAGAACCAGATGGCCCTCATCACCCTGCGTCAACTGCTGGACCACGCCGCCGAGCACGGCTACGGCGTGCCCGCCTTCAACGTCAACAACATGGAACAGATGCACGCCATCATGCAGGCCGCCGATGCCTGTGATGCGCCGGTCATCGTCCAGGCCTCGGCCGGCGCCCGTTCCTACGCTGGCGAGCCCTTCCTGCGCCACCTCATGCATGCCGCCGTCGAGATGTATCCGCACATCCCCATCTGCGTGCACCAGGACCACGGCGCGTCACCTGCGGTATGCTTCCGCTCCATCCAGTCCGGCTTCACCTCGGTGATGATGGACGGCTCGCTGATGGAGGACGCCAAGACCCCGGCCTCCTACGACTACAACGTCAACGTTACCCGTCATGTGGTCGAGCTGGCTCATGCCTGCGGCGTATCCGTGGAAGGCGAACTGGGCTGCCTGGGCTCGCTCGAGACCGGCATGGCCGGCGAGGAGGACGGCGTCGGTGCCGAGGGCAAGCTGGACCATAGCCAGCTCCTGACCGATCCCAACGAGGCGGCCGATTTCGTGAAGAAGACCAAGGTGGACGCCCTCGCCATCGCCATAGGCACCAGCCATGGTGCCTACAAGTTCACCCGTCCGCCGACTGGCGCGGTGCTGCGCATCGACCGCATCAAGGAGATCCACGCCCGCATCCCCAACACCCACCTGGTGATGCACGGCTCCTCCTCGGTGCCGCAGGAATGGCTTAAGATCATCAACGAGTACGGCGGCGACATGGGCGAGACCTACGGCGTGCCGGTCGAGGAGATCGTGGAAGGCATCAAGCACGGCGTGCGCAAGGTCAACATCGACACCGACCTGCGCATGGCCTCCACCGGCGCCATCCGCAAGTTCCTGGCCGAGAACAAGAAGGAATTCGACCCGCGCAAATTCCTCAAGGCCGCCACCAAGGCCATGGCCGAGATCTGCAAGGCGCGCTACGAGGCCTTCGGCTGCGCCGGCCAGGCCAGCAAGATCAAGCCCTTGAGCCTGGCAGCGATGACCAAGCGCTACGAGTCCGGCGAGCTCGATCCCAAGGTGAACTGATCCTCCGCCACGGCGAAAAAGGCGGCGGCGGCCGCCTTTTTCTTATCCCTCACAGACCCCCGGGCGTGGTTATTCATTCGGCGATGCCCGCCCCGACGGACGGGACGGAACTGGACGACGTCACACACAACGCGACGCGCAGCGCGTTAGCCGTCGCTAACACCGGCGCAAGGAAGCTGGCACGGCAACGGCATGGCCTTACAGTCTGGGCCCAGGGATAATGACTACCCACAACGCCTCCGGCCATGACCCTCTTCGAGACCCAGATCCGCTCCCTGCCCCTGCTGCACCGCGGCAAGGTGCGCGACCTCTACGCCGTGGACGAGCGGCGGCTGCTCATCGTCGCCACCGACCGGCTGTCCGCCTTCGATGTGGTGCTGCCCACCCCCATCCCGGACAAGGGGCGGGTGCTCACCGCGCTATCCAACTTCTGGTTCGCCCGGCTCGCCCACATCCTGCCCAACCATCTCACCGGCGAGGCGCCGGAGGACGTAGTGGCCCCCGAGGAGCGCGAGCAGGTAGCCGGCCGCGCCGTGGTGGCCTGGCGGCTAACCGCCCTGCCGGTGGAGGCCATCGTGCGCGGCTATCTCGTGGGTTCCGGCTGGCAGGATTACCAGGCCACGGGCAGCGTGTGCGGCATCCGGCTGCCACCGGGGCTTAAGCTTGCCGAGCGGCTGCCGGAGCCGATCTTCACCCCCTCCACCAAGGCGGCGGCAGGCTGCCACGACGAGAACATCGACTACGCCCGCTGCGAGGCCCTACTTAGCGCAGAGATGGCCAGCCAGGTGCGCGAAGCCGCCCTCGCCCTCTACCGCGAGGCGGCGGAGTATGCCCGAAGCCGCGGCATCCTCATCGCCGACACCAAGTTCGAGTTCGGCATAGACGGGGCGGGGCGGCTGACCCTCATCGACGAGGCCCTCACCCCCGACTCCTCGCGCTTCTGGCCGGCGGACGCCTACCGCGTGGGCGAAAACCCGCCCAGCTTCGATAAGCAGTACGTGCGCGACTGGCTTGCGGCGAGCGGCTGGGACAAGCGCCCCCCTGGCCCTAAGCTGCCGCCGGAGGTGGTCGAGCGCACGGCGGAGAGGTACCGCGAGGCGCTCAGGCGGCTTGCGGCCTCGCGGGGCCGCGCTTGACCCAGCAGGCCCCCGCCGGTGCGAGTAATCCGTCGGCCCGGCAGGGCGGGGGATCAAACCGCGTGATACTGGGGGCTTTCGCGCTTGACCGTATCCACCAGCACGCGCACGTGGTGCGGCGGGGTGAACGGGGAGACGCCGTGGCCGAGGTTGAAGACGTGGCCGTGGCCGGGGCCATAGCTGGCCAGGATGCGGCGCGCTTCGGCCGCCACCGTCTCCGGCGTGCCGAAGAGTACGGCCGGGTCCATGTTGCCCTGCAGCGCCACGCGCTCGCCCACCCGCCGGCGGGCCTCGCCGATGTCGATGGTCCAGTCTAGCCCCACGGCGTCGCAGCCGATCGATGCGATGTGCTCCAGCCACAGGCCGCCGCCCTTGGTGAAGACGATGCGCGGCACGACGCGCCCCTCGTTCTCGCGCACAAGGCCGTCCATGATGCGGGCCATATAGGGCAGGGAAAACTCGAGATAGGCGGCTTGGGTGAGCAAGCCGCCCCAGGAGTCAAACAGCATCACCGCCTGGGCGCCGGCCTCGATCTGAGCGTTGAGGTAGTCGGTGACGGCGCGGGTGGTGACCTCCAGGATGTGGTGCAGCAGGTCGGGGCGGGTGTAGAGCAGGGTCTTGAGCTTGAGATACTGGTCGCTGCCCTCGCCTTCGACCATGTAGCAGGCCAGGGTGAAGGGGCTGCCGGAAAAGCCGATGAGCGGCACGGAGCCGTTGAGCGAGCGGCGGATCTCGGCCACGGCGTCCAGGACGTAGCGCAGGTGGTCGTAGGGGTCCGGCGCGGCCAGGGCGCGGATCTGTCGCTCATCGCGTAGCGGCCGCTCGAACTTGGGGCCCTCGCCCGGCGTGAAATAAAGACCCAGGCCCATGGCGTCGGGGATGGTGAGGATGTCAGAGAACAGGATGGCGGCATCCAGGTCGTAGCGGGCCAGGGGCTGTAGCGTCACCTCGGTGGCGAGGCTGGGGCTTTTGCACAGGGTGAGGAAATCTTGGGCCCGCTCGCGCGTGGCGCAGTATTCGGGCAGGTAGCGGCCGGCCTGGCGCATGAGCCAAATCGGGGTGTAGTCGGTGGGCTGGCGCAGCAGTGCCCTGAGCAGGCTGTCATTGGCTAGAGGTTTCATTATGGCTTTCGCGGTGGTCGAGTGCAGGGTTAAGGCGAGGGTGTGCTTGAGCTAAGCCAGGGCAAGCCAGAGCTAAGCAGCACGAAGAAGGTGACATAGGGGATGTGCCGGTCGATGATCCCCGCCGGCAGCACGGTGCGTGCCGCCCGCATGGCCGGTCGGGTGGCGACCTGGAAGATGCGGTAGATGAAGTTTTCCTCGCGCCGGCGCCCGGCGAGCAGGCCGACAACACCCTGGCCCAGGCGGCTCAAGCCCGCGACCTCGACCAGGGCGCGCAGGACGGTCAGCAGGAAGAGCAGGGTCTGGGTCATGGGTCGATACGGTGGCGAGTATGCATTGTAGCCGAGGCCGGCAGTTGCCCGACGCTTAGCACCGGACGAAGATCGGCCTTTCTTCGGGAGGGCCGATGAATTTCGATGCCTGGCGCCATTGCCTGCGCGGCCGCCTGATGACGCGGCTGCGCCGGACTGAACGCCTATCTGGACGCCTTGGCGGCCGATCTCGCAAGCTTGCGCGCCCTGGCCGCCCTGGGATATCTGCATGCCTAGCGGCGACACTACGACCTGGCCGAGCCCTGTCTTGAGCGGGCGGCGCAGCTCGCGCCGGGGCGGGCCGATCTCGCCCATCTGGTGGCGCATCTGGCCAATTGGGGGTGATGCGTCGACTGTGAGCGCCGCCTACTCGCTCAGCAGGGCCGCCTGGTCGGTGCGCTCCCAAGGCAGCGCCAGGTCCAGGCGCCCGACCTGGCCGTAGGCCGCCAGACTTCGTCGTCCTCCAGCCATGCCGGCGATGCTGCGCGCGACCTCGATGCCGCCACCGGCCTTGGCACAGCCCATGGCCACGCCGATGTCGGCCGCCTTCAGCGCCGGGCCGTCGTTGATGCCGTCGCCGGTTGGCGTAGGGGTCCACCACGCACTCGGCGGGGAGGGCGATGAGGTGGCGTTGCGTCTCTCTCCGGTGGAGGCGATGCAGGAGGAGATGCCGCTGAGCTGGAGCGCTGGAGTCAGCACCTAATCTGGGACGCGATGGACGATCCGGGCTCAATCGAGCCCCTCGGGTTCCCAGTCACCGGTCTGCGCCTGGCTGCCCTGGTGTAGGGGCATAGCGTCAGCGGGGACACTCGGCGGCTTCGGCACGGGCCGGGCAGGTGGGATGGTCAGGCGCGTTCGCGGCGGCGGGCGCAGGCGCTCGCCTGCCACCGGCTGCAGCGCAGCCAGCATGGCCACCGCCATGTCCTTGGCGGTCTCGTTGGTCAGCCGGAAACGGTAGCCACAGCGCGTGCATTCGAACAGCTTGTAGGGCAGCAGCTCCACCAGGGCCAGCAACATGCCGAGACTGTGTTGTGCCGCGAGACGGCCGAGGTCATCCAGGTCGAAGACGGAGGGACGGGGACCCGGGAACCCCGGCATCTTCGCCTCCGCCAAAGCCATGCTGCCGCAGCGGGGGCAATGCCGGCGCAGGTGGATGACGCGCGTGGCCATGGCGGGTGTCTAACGGTTCATGGCCTCCATGCATGCGTTGAGGGTCAGGCCGGGGCCGCGACCGGCTGACCGTCCAGATTGCGCATGGCCACGCCGGTGAGCAGGACGAACTCCTTGACAATGGCCTTGATCTGGTCGAGCTGGGCCTTGATTCTACACCATGTCCCGGTGCACCGTCTGGCTTGCGCTCCTGGATGGAGCCCAGGTTGGCGTGCACCATGCTGATGCTCTCCAGCCGGTGCTCGAGCTGGGCCTTGTGTTCCTGGATGCGGGCGACGATGGGGTCCAGGGTGAGACGCAGCCAGGTCTCCGACACCATGCGCACCTGCTGGAAGACGATGCGCGCCTGGGTGACCAGGCCGATGTAGAACTTCTTCACCTTGAAGCGCTTCTCGAGCATGATGTTCATGGGGGTCGGCGCAGAATTCCTGTGTGCTCACCACCAGCTCGTCCAGCCGCCCGCGGTAGCGGGTGAGGTCGAGCAGGGGCGGGTCGACCGACTTAAGGCCGTGTTCGTCGTGAAAGCGCTGGTAGGCGGCATTGAGCAGCTGCTTGATGGCAGCGCTCTGTTGATGGGCGTGGTCGAACTCCGCGCTCATGCGGCGGATGAGCAGCTGCATGCCGTGGATCTTGCCGACCAGGGCCTTCTGCGCCGAGATGGCCAGCACGCTGCCGGTGGGGATTTCCAGCTGGGCGGCGGTGGACTCGATCTGGCGCTGGATGGTGCGGCCGATCTCCTCCGGGCTCTTGAGGTCGTCCCACAGCATGTCGATCTTGTTCAGAACCGCATAGTGCTGGCTCGCTTGTCCCACAACCCGAGGGCGCGCGCCTCCACCTTGAACACCACCTTGGTCTCGGCCAGCTTGCGCATGGCCGTGACCACGGCATTCGGATCGGAGACGTCGAGCTTGGGCGTGTTCCACTCCACCGGCATGCGTTTCAGGGTGATGCTATCGTCGCGGAAGCGGGTCTCGATGGACAGCAGCCGGATGAATGGCTCGGTGTCCGCGTCGTAGAAGATCTCGGTCGGACACATGGTGGTGCGGCCGGCGTCGGAGGGCAGCAGGCGCTGCTTGAAGTCGGAGAAGAACAGGGCGTTGATGAGTTCCGTTTAGCCGCGCGAGAACTCCGCCACGAAGGCGAGCTTAGGCCGATCCTTCTTCAGGTTCTCGGTCAGGTCGTACAGGCGCAGTAGCTTTCCGGCTCGGCCACCATGTAGCACTCCTGCCATTCCTCATTCCTTGTAGACGGTCACCACCTAGACCAGCCTCCTTCGGCGGGATTTTTTCCTTGCGTGACTGTAACCGCCCGGCGGGAAAGGTTAAGTCTCAGTGCCACACATTCGATCGAAGCG
>DAITOH010000012.1:0-9204 GCA_036834225.1 Thiobacillaceae bacterium
TCCGTGCGCCTTGCGCTCCGCCCGCTCGCGACGGTCGTGCAGACCTTCCCTAGGCAAAGTTGTCAAATTCGGGGACTTCAGAAACAATGGGCGCCCCCCGCCCGGTTCTCATCCACATCGCCATGACCCACCCCAGCCCCCGCCAGTTCGCCCAGAATCCCGAATTCGACGCCGTCTTCAACGGCACTCTGGTGAGCCTGCTGTCATGGGAGCAACTGGACCGCTTCTGGGCCAAACTCGATCCGGCTGGCGGCTGGTACCTCTACGCCGTCGGCGAGCCTCGACCCGAGTCGGCCGCCGACATGGAACACGTCATCGCCTTTGTCCGTGAGATCGACGCCCTGTTGCGCAGGGAGCACCACGAGGATTATTGCGGCATCGTCTATACCGATGACCCTGACCGGCCCAGCCTGGTCAAGATCTACGACCCCAACCATCTCGGCACCTCCTGCGGCTCCGCCAAGCACCGCATCCTGCCCGGCTGGGTCATGAGCCGCATGCCGCCATCCGACCTCACGCCCAGCCACCAAGTCCCACAGAACCGCCGACGCTGGTGGCAGGGATTCCTGGACATCATCCGGGGCAGCAAGACCGCCCACCAGTAGGTCGCCCTTCAGGCGAATCGTCGGGCTGAAGTCCGACCTACAAGGGCTGCCGCGAGCGCCGGCAATTCCTGGGCACCACACCAGATCGACCCCAGCCCGACGAGATAAAAGCGGCGCAAGCGGCGCTTTCCCCGTCGTCGGCAAGGTCAGCCGGCGGCCGATTCTTCCGGCACCTTGGGCGCAGGTTCGATCAGGGCCTTCATGGACAGGCGCAGGCGGCCCTTCTCGTCCGCCTCCAGCACCTTGACCCGCACCGTCTGGCCTTCCTTGAGATGGTCGGACACGGAGTTGACGCGCTCGTGGGCGATCTGCGAGATGTGCAGCAGGCCGTCCTTGCCCGGCAGCACGTTGACGATGGCGCCGAAATCCAGGATCTTGAGCACGGTGCCCTCGTAAACGCGGCCGACCTCCACCTCGGCGGTGATGTCCTCGATGCGCTTCCTGGCCGCCTCGCCGGACTCCATGCTGACGCAGGCGATCTTGACCGTGCCGTCGTCATCGATATCGATCTGGGTGTTGGTCTCCTCGGTCAGGGCCCGGATGACGGCGCCGCCCTTGCCGATCACGTCACGGATCTTCTCCGGATTGATCTTCATGGTGATGATGCGCGGCGCAAACTCGCTCATCTCCTGACGCGGGCCGGCGATGGCCTGCTGCATGATGCCGAGGATGTGCATGCGGGCCTCGCGCGCCTGGATGAGCGCCACCTGCATGATTTCCTTGGTGATGCCCTGGATCTTGATGTCCATCTGCAGGGCGTTGACGCCGCGCGTGGTACCGGCCACCTTGAAGTCCATGTCGCCGAGATGGTCCTCGTCGCCCAGGATGTCGGTGAGCACGGCGAAGCGGTTGCCTTCCTTGATCAGACCCATTGCTATGCCGGCGACGTGGTCCTTCATCGGCACGCCGGCGTCCATCAGGGCCAGGCTGCCGCCGCACACCGAGGCCATGGAGGATGAGCCGTTGGATTCGGTGATCTCGGACACGACGCGTATGGTGTAGCCGAACTCCTCCTTGCTCGGCAAAGCAGCCAGCAGTGCCCGCTTGGCCAGGCGGCCATGGCCGATCTCGCGCCGCTTGGGGCTACCCACCCGCCCGGTCTCGCCGGTGGCGAAGGGCGGCATGTTGTAGTGCAGCATGAAGCGCTCGGTGTACTCCCCCGTGAGCGCGTCGATGATCTGCTCATCGCGTCCGGTGCCCAGGGTCGCCACTACGAGAGCCTGGGTCTCGCCCCGGGTGAACAGGGCGGAGCCGTGCGTGCGCGGCAGCACCCCGGTGCGTATGGTGATCGGGCGCACGGTGCGGGTGTCACGCCCGTCGATACGGGGCTCGCCGGCCAGGATGCGACCGCGCACCACCTGTGCCTCCAGTTTGTGGAACAGGTTCTTCACCACATTGACGCGCTCGGTGGGCATGTCCTCGCTGATGAGTTCGGCAAAGACGCGCTGCCGCACCTCGTCCACGGCCGCCATGCGCGCCTGTTTCTGCCTGATGGAGTAGGCGCGGGACAGATCGTCGCCGCAGATGGCACGCATGCGCTCGATGAGCTCGGTCTCGGGCGCGGGCGGTGTCCAGTCCCAGGGCTCGTTGCCGGCCTCGTCGGCGAGGTCGTTGATGGCGTCGATGGCGCTGCGCATCTGCTCGTGTCCGAAGACGATGGCGCCCAGCATCACGTCCTCCGGCAGCTCGTCCGCCTCGGATTCGACCATGAGCACGGCCGACTCGGTGCCGGCCACGACCAGATCCAGGCGGGAGCGCTTGAGCTCGGTCAGGGTGGGGTTGAGCACATACTGGCCATCGATGTAGCCGACACGCGCGGCACCGATGGGGCCGTTGAACGGGACACCGGACAGCGTCAGGGCCGCCGAGGCACCGAGCATGGCCGGGATGTCGGAATCGATCTCCGGATTGAAGGACATCACCGTGGCGATGACCTGTACCTCGTTGAAGAAGCCATCGGGGAAGAGCGGTCGTATGGACCGGTCGATCAGCCGCGAGGTCAGGGTCTCCTTCTCCGAGGGCCTGCCCTCGCGCTTGAAGAAGCCACCGGGGATGCGGCCGGCGGCATAGGCCTTTTCCTGATAGTCGACGGTCAGGGGGAAGAAGTCCTGCCCGGGTTTGACACCCCTCTGGGCCACCACAGTCACCAGCACGACGGTATCGTCCATGTTCACCATGACCGCCCCGCTGGCTTGACGGGCGATCTCGCCCGTTTCCAGGGTCACCGTATGGCGACCGTATTGAAACGTCTTCTTGACAGGATTCACGCTGACCTCATTCGGTTTCTTTGCCCGCCGGGATTCCGGATCGCATGGGCGCTGGCAACAGGGGCTTCGTTACTTGCGCAGTCCGAGACGCTCGATCAGGCTGCGGTAGGCGTCGATGTTGCGCGACTTCAGATAGTCCAGCAGGCGCCGGCGGCGGGAGACCATCTTGAGCAGGCCGCGGCGGGAGTGGTGATCCTTGACATGGGTCTTGAAATGATCGGTGAGGTCGTTGATGCGGGCGGTCAGCAGGGCAATCTGCACTTCTGGCGAGCCGGTGTCGCTGGCGCTACGCTGGTATTCTTTTATGATTTGCGCCTTTTGCACGGTGTCTAGGGCCATGTCACAACTCCAAACGGGATCTGGAAAAACGAACATAGTACTCGAGTCGCGCGGAATTCCTCAAGTAATTCATACCCCTGCCCCCCGATCCGCGGTAAGCCGCTTCGGCGCAAGCCGGCCATCGGCATCCACCTCCACCAGCCCGATCAGGCGGCCATCCGGGCCGTAGGCCCGCAACCGGTCGCCTACCCGCAGCCCGGCCCGCCAGATGGCCTGACCGTGACCGAGTTGCCAGGCGGACTCCGTATCGAGATCTAGGCGGGGCAGCCCCATCAGCAGCGCATCCACCGGCAGCAGTCTGCCGTCCCGCGTCTGTGGGTCCAGGTGCTCCAGTTCTTCCAGGCCTATGGCCTGCTCCAGGCGGAAGGGGCCGACGGCCATGCGGACGAGGGCTTCAAGGTGGGCGCCGCAGCCGAGGGCCTCGCCTAGGTCCTCGGCAAGGGTGCGCACGTACAATCCCTTACCGGACTCCACAAGCAGGGTGAACAGGTCGCCGCTAAAGTCGACGAGTTCGAGTCGGTATACCACTACCGTTCGCGGCTTGCGCTCGATCTCGACACCCCGGCGGGCGTATTTATAGAGCGGACGGCCGGCCACCTTGAGGGCCGAATGCATGGGCGGCGTCTGCAGGATCTCGCCGGTGAAACGCGGCAGGATGCCGCGTACGTCGGCTTCACGTACCCGCACCGGCCGAATCTCCAGCACCGTGCCCTCGGGGTCACCGGTTGTGGTACGCACACCTAGCCGCACCGTCGCGCGATAGGTCTTGTCCGCATTGAGCATGGTCTGGGAGAACTTGGTGCCCTCCCCCAGGCAAATCGGCAGCAGACCCGATGCGAAGGGATCTAAGGTGCCGGTGTGCCCGGCCTTGGCCGCCTGGTAAAGACGCTTGACCTTCTGCAGGGCGGTGTTGGAGGTCATCCCCACCGGCTTGTCCAGCAGCAGGACGCCGTCAACCCTGCGCTTCGTCATCTCGGTGATGGGCGCGGTCGGCCTCCACGGCCTCTTCGATGAGCCTGGACAGGCGCGCCCCGCGCTCGACCGATTCGTCGTACTGGAAGCTCAGGCGCGGCACAGTGCGCAGGCGCAGGCGGTGGGCCAGTTCGGTGCGCAGGAAGCCGCTGGCATGCCCCAGTGCCTTGCCCACCTCGGCCGGTTCGCCCACAAGCAGGGTGTACCAGACCTTGGCATGCTCCAGATCCGGGCTCACCTCGACGGCGGTGAGGGTCACGTCATGGATGCGCGGATCCTTCATCTCGCGCATGAGGATGAGCGCGAGCTCGTGACGGATCTGTTCGGCGATGCGCTGGGCCCGGTGATGCATGGATGGTGGGGGATGAGGGGTGCAGAGCGGTTTTGTTCAGCTCATGGCTCACCCCTCACTGTTTCACAATGTCCTCGCGACCTCGACCACCTCGTAGCACTCGAGCTGGTCGCCTTCCTGGATATCGCTGAAGTTCTTGAGACTTAAGCCGCATTCGAAGCCGCCCTTGACCTCCCTGACATCGTCCTTGAAGCGCTTGAGGGAGTCGAGTTCGCCGTCGTGGATGACGACGTTGTCGCGCAGCACACGCACCCGGGCGGAACGCTTGATCACGCCGTCTAGCACCATGCAGCCGGCCACCGCGCCCACCTTGGAGATGCGGAAGACTTTGCGGATCTCAGCCAGTCCGATGACGTTCTCCTTCTTCTCCGGCGAGAGCAGGCCAGACAGCGCCGCTTTCACGTCATCCACCGCCTCGTAGATGATATTGTAGTAGCGGATGTCCACGCCCGCGCTTTCGGCCAGTTTCCGCGCCTGGGCGTCTGCACGCACGTTAAAGCCGATGATCACCGCCTCGGAGGCAATGGCGAGGTTGACATCCGACTCGGAGATGGCGCCCACGGCGGCGTGGATGACGTTGACCTTGACTTCGTCGGTGGAGAGTTTCTGCAGGGCGTGCGTAAGACCCTCATAAGAGCCCTGGACGTCGGCCTTGATGATGAGCGGCAGGCTCTTGACCTCGCCCTCGCCTATCTGCTCGAACATGGTCTCCAGTTTGGCGGCCTGTTGGCGGGCGAGCTTTACGTCGCGGAACTTGCCCTGGCGGAACAGCGCGATCTCGCGCGCCTTGCGCTCGTCCGGCAGGACTATGACGTCCTCGCCAGCGGCCGGCACCTCGGACAGACCCTGGATCTCGACGGGGATGGATGGACCGGCCTCTTGGACCTGCTTGCCGTCCTCATCGAACATGGCGCGCACCTTGCCGAAGGCCGTGCCGGCAAGCACCATGTCGCCGCGTCTGAGGGTGCCGGACTGAACCAGGACGGTCGCCACGGGGCCACGTCCCTTGTCCAGGCGCGACTCCACGACCACACCCTTGGCCAGGGTGTCCACCGGCGCCTTCAGTTCCAGCACCTCGGCCTGCAGCAGCACCGCGTCCAGCAGGGCGTCTATGCCCTGGCCGGTCTTTGCCGAGACGTTGACGAACATGGCATCCCCGCCCCACTCCTCGGGCACCACGCCCTCGGCGGAGAGCTCCTGGCGGATCTTCTCCGGGTTGGCCTCGGGCTTGTCGATCTTGTTCACCGCCACGACGATGGGCACGTTGCCGGCCTTGGCATGGTGGATGGCCTCGCGCGTCTGCGGCATGACGCCCTCGTCGGCGGCTACCACCAGGATGACGAGGTCGGTGACCTTGGCGCCGCGCGCGCGCATGGCCGTGAAGGCCTCGTGGCCTGGCGTGTCGAGGAAGGTGATCATGCCCTTGGGGGTCTCGACGTGGTAGGCGCCGATGTGCTGGGTGATGCCTCCCGCCTCGCCGGCTGCGACCCGCGAGCGGCGGATGTAGTCCAGCAGCGAGGTCTTGCCGTGATCGACATGGCCCATGACGGTGACCACTGGTGCCCGCGGCTTGAGCTCCGCCGCCTTCTGTTCGGCGGTTTCCTCCAGATAGGCCTCGGGGCTGGCGGTGGGGGCGGGCTTGGCGACATGGCCCATCTCCTCCACCACGATCATGGCGGTGTCCTGATCGATGACCTGGTTGATGGTCACCATGGTGCCCATCTTCATCATGGTCTTGATCACCTCGGCCGCTTTGACCGACATCTTGTGGGCCAGATCGGCGACGGTGATGGTCTCGGGCACCAGGACCTCGCGCACCACCGGCTCAACCGGCTGCACCGGCATTTCGCTAACGCGTTCACTCTTGTGGTGGCTCTTGCGTGCGCGCCAACCGCTGTCTGCCTCGATCGCACCGCGGACCTTAAGCCCCTTCCTGCCGGCATGGACCTCTTCGGCCTCCTTCTTCTTCACGACCGGCTTTTCCGCCTTGGGCTTGACCGTCGGCTTGACCTCGCCGGGGGCCTTGACGGTCGGGGCCGCGGGTTGTGCCGCGGCGGCAGATTCCGCCGCCTTAGCCTCGCTCGCTGCGCGTGCCGCCTCCTCGGCCTCGCGTCGGGCGGCCTCGCGTTCCTGTTTGGCCTTAAGCTCGGCCTCCTGAATGGCGCGCAGCTCGGCCTGGCGACGCATCTCCTCCTCGCGCGCCTTGAGCTCCTCCTCGCCGATGATGGGGGCAGGCGCCGCCGGTTTCTCGGGCACCGGGGCGGCGGCCTCGGCCGGCGGCGCCTCGCGCTTGACCAGCACACGCCTCTTGCGCACCTCGACCTGGATGGTGCGGGATTTGCCCGTGCTGTCGGCGGTCTTGATCTCGGTGGTCTTCTTGCGCGTCAGGATGATCTTGGTTTTCGGCTCTGTTGCCCCATGCTTGTCGCGCAGGTAGTCCAGCAGACGCGTCTTGTCCTGGTCGGTGAGGTCATCGCCTTCCGACTTGACCGACACGCCAGCGGCGCGCAGCTGCTCCACCAGCAGGGCCGCCGGCACCTTCAGTTCGTTGGCAAATTGATCGACTCTCATCTGGTCCTCGCTTGTCTCACCACCGCACCCGGGTTTGCGTTCGCATCCGCCTTAAGCGAACCAGGGCGCACGCGCGGCCATGATCAGGCGCTTAGCCCGCTCCTCATCCATGCCCGTGAGCTCCGCCAGCTCGTCCACCGCCAGATCGGCCAGGTCCTCGGTGCTCTTCACACCTTGGGCGGAGAGCAGGGCGGCCGTCTCGGCGTCCATGCCCTCGATGGTCATCAGGTCAGTGGCCGCCTTCTCCACCGCCTCCTCACGGGCAATCGCCGCAGTGAGCAGGGCGTCACGGGCACGGGCGCGCAACTCGTTTACGCTGTCCTCGTCGAAGGCCTCGATCTCCAGCATCTCGGCGATCGGCACGTAGGCCACCTCCTCCAGGCTGGTGAAGCCCTCCTCCACCAGTACATCGGCCACGTCCTGATCCACACCCAGTTTCTCCATGAACATGGCGCGGATGTTGGTGGCCTCTTGCTGCTTTTTGTCCTCGGCCTCGGCCTCGGTCATGATGTTGATCTCCCAGCCCGTCAGCTCGGAGGCTAAGCGCACGTTCTGCCCGCCACGTCCGATGGCGTTGGCCAGCTGGGACTCGTCGACGACCACGTCCATGCTGTGGCGGTCCTCGTCCACCACGATGCTTAAGACCTCTGCCGGGGCTAAGGCATTGATCACGAACTGGGCCGGGTCGGGCGACCACAGCACGATATCCACCCGCTCGCCGTTGAGCTCGTTGGTGACCGCGGTGACGCGTGAACCGCGCACGCCGATGCAGGTGCCCTGGGGGTCGATGCGCGGGTCATTGGACTTGACCGCGATCTTGGCACGCACGCCGGGATCGCGCGCCGCGGCGCGGATCTCGATGAGGCCCTCACTGATCTCCGGCACCTCCAGCTCGAACAGCTTCATGATGAATTCCGGCGCCGTGCGCGACAGGATGAGCTGCGGGCCGCGCCCGCCGCGCTCGACCCGTAGGAGATAGCTACGCACGCGATCGCCCACGCGCAGGTTTTCCCTCGGGATCATCTGATCCTTGGCGAGCAGACCCTCGATGCGCCCCGACTCGATGATGGCATTGCCCCGCTCCATGCGCTTGACGCTGCCGTAGACCAGGGTCTCGTCGCGGGCCAGGAAATCGTTCAGGACCTGCTCCCGCTCAGCATCGCGGATCTTCTGCAAGATGACCTGCTTGGCGGCCTGGGCACCGATGCGGCCGAACTCGACCGCCTCCAGGGGCTCCTCGATGAAGCCGCCCGGCTCGACGGCAGGATTACGCTGGCGGGCCTCGGAGAGGGTGAGCTGACGGGCGGGATGCTCGATCTTGGCGTCGTCAGGCAGCACCTCCCAGCGGCGGAAGGCCTCGTAGTCGCCGCTACGGCGGTCGATCTGCACGCGCACCTCGACGTCATCCGAAAAACGCTTTTTGGTGGCATGGGCCAAGGCCGCCTCGAGCGCACCGAACACCACTTCCATATCCACATTCTTCTCGCGCGCCAGCGCATCCACCAGCAGCAAGACTTCCCGACTCATGCCTTCCTCCGGGCCACTTCCTTCATTCCAAAATCCGGCGCCAAGCGCGCCGACTCGATATCGGCCAGGGCCAGCTCGACGACGCCCGCGTCCGACTGCAGGCGTACCCGATCCTGCTCGAGCCCCAGCAGTACGCCGACAAACCGCTTGCGGCCGTCCAGAGGCATACGCAGGCGCAACTGCGCCCGCTCGCCGGCGAACCGGACGTAATCCGCCGCCTTCACCAGCGGCCGGTCCAGCCCGGGCGAGGACACCTCCAGGCGCTCATAGGCCACGTTCTCCACCGCGAGCACACGGGTGAGCTGATGGCTGACCCGGCTGCAATCCTCCAGGTCGACGCCGCCCGGCTTGTCGATGTACGCTCGCAACAAGCCGCGGCCGACCCGTTCGAGGGCCACCAGTTCATAGCCCAGACCGGAGACGGTTGGCTCGATCAGTGCCTGCAGATCCATGACCACACAAATAAAAAATGGGCCCAACGCCCATCTTATAATTTACTAATTATAACAGGATTTCGGCACACCTGCGAATCCGATCGCGTCCGGTTGACGCGCCCGCCCCGCTGTAGGAA
>DAITOH010000012.1:9304-16119 GCA_036834225.1 Thiobacillaceae bacterium
GGCACACCTGCGAATCCGATCGCGTCCGGTTGACGCGCCCGCCCCGCTGTAGGAATCTTGTCGCGGCTTTGGGACGACCCTACCCTGGCAGCCCGGATCGCAGGCATGGGAAGCGGCAGTGCCACCCGTCTTCTCGCCCGGCTGATTGAGCTTGCCCGACTGCCGGCCCGCCGTGGTACGCAGCTAGCCGCTAGGCGACGGCGTTAGCGTGGCCGGGGTGGAGACTTCCTATGGCCTGTTGTTGCCTGCGAGGTGCAGCTACGCCATGCATGAGATGTCCCTGGCCGAGGAGATCCTGCAGATCATCGAGGATGCCGCCCGCCATCAGGGTTTCGCCCGGGTGCGTGAGATCCGGCTGGAGATCGGTCAGCTCGCCGGGGTGGAGGTGGATGCCCTGCGCTTCTGCCTGGATTCCGTCCTCCATGGCAGCCTGGCCGAGGGCGCCCGGGTGGAAGTGGAACACACACCCGGTGCAGGCTGGTGCATGCTATGCGGCATGACGGTGCCCATCTCGGCATTGTTCGACCCCTGCCCGCGCTGTGGCAGCCATCAGGTCCAGCCCACCGGCGGCACCGAGATGCGGGTCAAGGACCTTTTGGTGGAGTAGCGCTGCCACCGGCCCGGGTGTGGCGCTCGATCCGCCCCGCCATGGGGCGGGTGACCCGAGCGACGGCCAGGCGAACGCTCAGAGAGGAGGCTAAATCATGTGTAACGTATGCGGTTGCGGTGAGGGTAAGACCCGTATCGAGGGTCAGGCGCACGACCACGATCACCCCCATGTGCACACGCATAGCCACGTCCATGAGCACGAACACTTGCATGCGGACGGCACCGTGCACAGCCACGCACACAGCCATGCCCATACCGGTCATGACCCTGTCCATGACGCCTTGCACGCCGCGCACACGCCCCACGAGCACGATCACCCCGCTAGCGGTGACCTGCACTACGGTCTGGGTCCGGCCCACGCCCACGCCCCCGGCCTCAGCCAGGCACGCATGGTCAGCATCGAGCAGGACATCCTGGCCCGAAACAACGCCTACGCCGCCGCCAACCGCAAGCGCTTCGCCGAGCACGGCATCTTTGCCGTGAACCTGGTCTCCAGTCCGGGCTCGGGCAAGACCACGCTGCTGGTGAAGACCATCGAAGCCCTCCAGGGTCGGGCGAAGGTCGCGGTCATCGAAGGCGACCAGCAGACCAGCATGGATGCCGACCGCATCCGCGCCACCGGCGCGCCTGCCATCCAGGTCAACACCGGCCGCGGCTGCCACCTGGATGCCCACATGGTGGGTTGCGCCATCGAACGGCTGAATCTGCCCGACGACAGCCTGCTTATGATCGAGAACGTGGGCAATCTGGTCTGCCCCGCCAGCTTCGACCTGGGCGAGGCACACAAGGTCGTGATCCTGTCGGTAACAGAAGGCGAGGACAAGCCGCTCAAATACCCGGACATGTTCTACGCCGCCGACCTGATGCTGCTCAACAAGGTCGACTTGCTGCCGCATCTTGCCTTCGACGTGGACAGATGTATCGAGTACGCACGCCAGATCAACCCCCGCATAGAGGTTATGGTGCTCTCCGCCGTCAGCGGGCAGGGCCTGCAGGCGTGGCTTGCCTGGCTGATGGCCGGTCTCGACCGGGCCCGTGCCACCCGGCTGGAAAACGTCGACCTGCTTTAAGCGCCGCATCGCCGAACTAAAGGCACGGCTGACGCACGGCCATGCACTCCCCCCTGTCGGCGCCCCCTCCCAGCGCCCTGCAGCGCAGGCTGCGGGTGTCGGGCGTCGTCCAGGGCGTGGGTTTCCGCCCGCGTGTCTGGCGCCTAGCACACGAACTGAGACTCGCGGGCTGGGTGCGCAACGACGCGGGCGGGGTGGAGATCCTCCTGGAAGGGGACGCCGAGGCCATCGAGGGCTTCACCCGGCGACTCGCCGAAGAGCTGCCGCCGCTGGCCCAGATGCGTGAACTGAGCTGGCGCGATGCGCCGGCAAGCGGTGCTCACACCGACTTCGTCATCACCGAGAGCAGCGGCGGCCCCGCCGCCACCATGATCGGTCACGATACGGCGGTCTGCCCCGACTGCCTAGCGGAATTGTTCGATCCGCACGACCGACGCTGGCGCTATGCCTTCATCAACTGCACCCACTGCGGTCCTCGCTACACCCTCACCCGCGGTCTCCCCTACGATCGCGCCCGCACTAGCATGGCGGCCTTCCCCCTGTGCCCGGCATGCGCACGTGAATACCACGATCCGGCTAACCGGCGCTTCCACGCCGAGCTCACGGCCTGCCCGGTGTGCGGTCCGAGGCTGTGGCTGGAGCCCTTCGCCACCCTCCTTCCCGCCTCCGTTGGCGGCGACCCCATCACCGAGACCCTTAGTCTGCTCAACGCTGGTGCCATCGTCGCCATCAAGGGCCTGGGCGGCTTCCACCTGGCCTGCGACGCCCGCAATGAGACTGCCGTGCGGCGCCTGCGCGAGCGTAAGGGTCGCGAGGAGAAACCTTTCGCCGTGATGGCCGCCAATGTCGCCTCCGCCGCGCGTTGGGCGGAAATCGGGCAGGCGCAGCGCGATCTGCTGCAATCGTCCGAACGGCCCATCGTCCTGCTGCGCAAGCGACCCGGTGTCGACGCGAGCCTGCCCGGCATCGCCCCGGGCTTAGCCTGGTTGGGCGTCCTTCTACCCTACACACCCCTACACTGGCTGCTGTTCCACGAGGCGGCGGGGCGGCCGGCGGGGACCGAGTGGACGCACGCGCCGCAGGACCTGATCCTGGTGATGACCAGCGCCAACCCCGGCGGCGAGCCCCTGGTCATCAACAACGACGAGGCAAGGACCCGGCTCGCCGGCATCGCCGACGCCCTGCTGCTGCATGACCGGGACATCGTCGTGCGCTGTGACGATTCGGTGGTACGCCTTGCTCCCTCCGCATCGAGGGATGCGACCCCCCCGGGGGGTGTCAGTTTCATCCGCCGCGCCCGCGGTCATACGCCGCGCCCGATCCGGCTATCGGCCGCGGGGCCGTCCGTGCTGGCCTTAGGCGGGCATCTTAAGAACACGGTCTGCGTCACACGCGGCAGTGAAGCCTACGTCTCGCAGCACATCGGCGGCCTCGACAATCCGGCCACCTGCGACATGCTGGCAGAGGTCACGGCCCATCTGCTGGACATCCTGCGGGTGCAGCCCGAGGCGGTGGCACACGACCTCAATCCGGACTTCTTTAGCACCCGCTACGCGCTCGAGCTTGGCGCGCAGTGGGGGGTACCCGCGATCGCCGTCCAGCACCATCACGCCCACATCGCCGCCGTCATGGCCGAGCACGGCGTGGACGGACCGGTGCTCGGCCTCGCCTTAGACGGCATCGGCCTGGGACCGGAAGACGCCCCCTCCGCCAACCCCGCCACCGAGAGGGACGGAGGAAGCGTCGCGCAGGACCCTGCCGTGTCGGGCCGGGCCTGGGGCGGCGAGCTGCTGCGGGTGGAGGGCGCCGGCTTTAGCCGGCTTGGTCACCTGCGCCCGCTTCCCCTGCCCGGCGGCGACCGGGCGGCACGCGAGCCCTGGCGGATGGCCGCCGCAGCCCTGCATGCGCTCGGCCGCGGTGACGAGATCGCCCGCCGCTTTCCGGATCGGCCTTGGGCCCAGCGACTGCACGCGTTGCTGCAAAGCCGGGTGCACTGCCCGCCCACCACCAGCCTGGGACGCTGGTTCGACGCGGCAGCGGGGTTGCTTAGGGTGTGCGAGGTCATGGCCTACGAAGGTCAGGCAGCCATGCTGCTGGAGGGGCTGGCCGAACAGGCGGGCGATGTGGCACCACTGACCGAGGGCTATATCCTGCACGACGATGGCCAACTCGATCTGCTGCCCCTGCTGGCCCGCCTGACGGATGAAGGCGATGCCCGCCGCGGCGCCGCGCTGTTCCATGCCACCTTGGCTTTGGGCCTGGCGGACTGGGTCATGCGGGCGGCTGAACGGGAGGGATTGGATACGATCGCCCTAGGCGGCGGCTGCTTCCTGAACCACATCCTGTCGCGCCGTCTGTTAAGCCTGTTGCACGAGCGCGGCATGCGCGTCCTGGCCGCAGCGGAAATCCCCCCAAACGACGGGGGGTTGAGCCTAGGCCAGGCTTGGGTTGCAATGCGGCATCTAAACATGGGCGGCCGAGGGCTGGGATCGCCCTCAAGCCTCACTCACCTTATTGCATGAAGGGATAGTGAGATGTGTTTGGCCATACCTGCACGGGTGGTGCAGATCGGTGACGGCGATAAGGCCATCGTCGACCTGGGTGGCGTGCGCAAGGACGTCTCGCTCGCCTTAGTCGATGACGTGGCGGTAGGTGACTACGTCATCGTCCACGTCGGCTATGCGCTCACCCGGCTTGACCCGGAAGAGGCGGAGAAGACCCTGGCCCTGATGGCTAAGGCGGGCCTGTCGCTGCAGGCTGAAGACGCATGAAGTACGTCGACGAGTTCAGGGATGGCGTGCTCGCCCGGGGCCTTGCCCGGGCCATCGCCGCCGAGGTCCGTCCCGGCCGTCGCTACAACTTCATGGAGTTCTGCGGCGGCCACACCCACGCCATCTTACGCTATGGCGTACTCGACCTGCTGCCTGAGAACGTGCGCATGATCCACGGCCCTGGCTGCCCCGTCTGCGTGCTGCCCATCGGCCGCATCGACCTGGCCATCCGGCTGGCGCTAACGCACGGGGTGACCCTGTGCACCTATGCCGACACCTTGCGCGTGCCTGCATCCGGGGGCATGTCGCTGATGCGTGCCCGCGCGCGTGGCGGCGACATCCGCATGGTCTATGCGGTCACGGACGCCTTAAAGATCGCCCGCGAGCATCCGCACAAGCAGGTGGTCTTCTTCGCCATCGGCTTCGAGACCACGACCCCCCCCACCGCCGTGGCCATCTGTCAGGCCCGCGACGCAGGGCTACGCAACTTCTGCGTGCTGTGCTGCCACGTGCTCACGCCGCCCGCCATCATGAGCATCCTGGAATCGCCCAAGGTGCGTGCAGTCGGCAGCGTGCCCCTGGACGGCTTCATCGGCCCCGCACACGTGTCCACGGTCATCGGCAGCCGGCCCTATGAATTCCTCGCCAAGGAATACCGCAAGCCGGTGGTCATCGCCGGCTTCGAGCCGCTGGATGTCATGCAGGCCATCCTGATGCTCACGCGCCAGGTCAATGACGGCCGCGCCGAAGTGGAGAACGAGTTCACGCGCGCCGTCACCCCCGAGGGCAACGCCAAGGCCCAGGCCTTGGTTGCCGAGGTATTCGAACTTAGACGCAGCTTCGAGTGGCGTGGCCTGGGGGAGGTGCCCTACAGCGCGTTGAAGATTCGCCCGGCCTATGCCGAGTTCGATGCTGAACGGCGCTTCGATCTCGATTACACGCCGGTGCCGGACAACAAGGCCTGCGAGTGCGGGGCCATCCTGCGGGGGGTGAAGCGCCCTACCGACTGCAAGCTCTTCGGCACCGTCTGCAACCCGGAGACCCCCATGGGTTCCTGTATGGTGTCCTCGGAGGGGGCCTGCGCGGCGCACTACACCTACGGGTGTAACCGGGATGTGGAGGCTGCGGCATGAGCAGTGCCGTCAAACCCGGCTATGCCCGCCCGCTTGACCTCAGACACGGTCGGGTCGAACTGAGCCATGGCGGCGGTGGGCGCGCCATGGCGCAGCTCATCGCCGAACTGTTCGCCTCCCACCTTGGCAACGAGTACCTGGCCCAGGGCAACGACGGCGCCCTGCTCCCGCCACCCCGCGGGCGGCTGGTGGTCAGCACGGACAGCCACGTGGTCTCGCCGCTATTCTTCCCCGGCGGCGACATCGGCAGCCTGGCCGTGTACGGCACGGTGAACGACGTCGCAGTGATGGGGGCCCAGCCTTTGTACCTCGCTGCCGGTTTCATCCTCGAGGAGGGTTTTCCGCTTGCCGACCTGGCCCGCATCGTCGGTTCCATGGCCGAGGCTGCCCGACGCGCCGGCGTCAAACTGGTTGCCGGGGACACCAAGGTGGTCGAGCAGGGCAAGGGCGATGGCCTTTTCATCACCACCACCGGTGTCGGCGTCATGCCGGAGGGCCTCACCCTGTCCGGTGATCGGGCCAGGCCCGGCGATGCAGTGCTCCTCTCCGGAAGCATCGGCGAGCATGGCATGGCCATCATGAGCCAACGGGAGAACCTCGCCTTCGACGCCCCCATCCTGTCCGACTCCGCGGCGCTCAACGGGCTGACTGCCGCCATGCTCGCCACCGGTGCTAAGCTGCGGCTGATGCGCGATCCCACTCGCGGCGGCCTGGCCGCGACATTGAACGAGATCGCCCACCAGTCTGGCGTCGGCATCCACCTCGACGAGGCCGCCATCCCCGTCAAACCCGAAGTCGAGGCCGCCTGTGAGCTGCTCGGCTTAGACCCGCTCAACATCGCCAACGAGGGCAAGCTGATTGCGGTGTGCGCTGAGGGGGATGCCGATCGGCTGTTGAGCGCCATGCGTGCCCACCCGCTGGGCCGGGCGGCCGCCCGCATCGGCCGGGTGGTGGAGGACGACCGGCATTTCGTGCAGATGAAGACCCGCTTCGGCGGATGGCGCATGGTCGACTGGCTGTCCGGAGAACAGCTGCCACGCATCTGCTGACCAGGGCACGGCTGGGATGAAGCCGGAGGCCGTGGGCCCAATGGACAATCGGGGTGAAACGCCACCTGATCACCGATGCGCATCCTGCTCCTCACCCACGCCTTCAACGGCCTGACCCGGGCCATCCCGCGCAATGAGGCGCAGGGGGGCGTGATCGTGCTGCAGGCCGAGGTTAAGCTGGAC
>DAITOH010000013.1:0-15687 GCA_036834225.1 Thiobacillaceae bacterium
GTGACATCTAGGTGCGCATGACAAAGTGTAAAAGAGGCCCAGCACGCCGTCACGGTATAATCCCCCAGACGTCAACATCGATTCGAGGGATCACGCATGGGCTTTCTTGCCGGCAAGAAAATACTCATCACGGGGCTCATCAGCAACCGCTCCATCGCCTACGGCATCGCCCAGGCCTGCAGGCGAGAGGGGGCCGAACTGGCCTTCAGCTATCAGGGTGAACGGGCCCGCGACCGGGTGGTCGAGCTCGCCGCCAAGGATTTCGGCTCGCAGCTCTGTTTCGACTGCGATGTGACCAGTGACGAACAGATCGAGCAGCTGTTCAGGGATTTGGGCCAGCACTGGGACGGTTTGGACGGCATCGTCCATTCCATCGCCTTCGTGCCGAAACAGGCCCTGGCGGGGGATTATTTGGAAAACGTCAATCGGGAATATTTTCGTATCGCCCACGACGTCTCGAGCTATTCCTTCACCGCACTGGCCAAGGCGGGCCTGCCCATGATGCAGGGTCGCAAGGCGGCGCTGCTCACCCTGACCTACCTCGGCGCCGTGCGCTCCGTACCGCACTACAACGTGATGGGCCTGGCCAAGGCCAGCCTGGAATCCTCGGTCTACTACCTTGCCGCCAGCCTGGGTCCGCGCGGCATACGTGTCAACGGCCTGTCCGCCGGCCCGATCAAGACCTTGGCGGCCGCGGGCATCGCCGATTTCAACAAGCTGCTGTCCTGGGGCGAGAAGCACTCCCCACTGCGCCGCAACGTGACCATCGAGGAAGTGGGCAACGCCGCCGCCTTCTTGCTTTCGGACCTGGCCTCGGGCATCACCGGCGAGATCATCTATGTGGATGCCGGTTTCAATAGCACCGCCGGGTTGGCGATGGACGAGTAACCCTAAAAACCACGCAGAACGCAAGCGAGCGGAACAGACAACAACGGCCGGTTGTCACCGGCCGTTTATGCTATCTGGCTCTGACGTTCCCGATCAGTCGGTTTTCTGCTCTATGAAGGCCTTGTTGACGTTGATCTCAGCCTTCTCGCGCAGGTCTTCCAGCAGTGCCCGCAGCTCCTCCTGGGCGATGAGCCTTTGCAGATCACGGCGGATCATGCTCACCAGTTGCTGCTCTGCTGCACCCTCGATCACCCTGTTGATACGATAGAGGCGGTAGCCCTCACGACTCTCCAGGCCCACATAGGTCGGCAATCTGTCGGTCCGGGTCTTGTACACCGCCTTGATCGCCTCGGGCGGCATGTTGAGGAGTTGTAGGCGAGAGATCGTCATGGGCGCGCCCATACCGGTCGGCGCCTCGCCCGCCTGGGCGGCTTTGAGGACCTCCTGGCCCGCGGAGATGGCCCGTTCGCGCGCGGCCTTGGCCATGAGCTTAAGGCGGATCTCCGCGGCCACCTCCTGCAAGGGGCGTACGCCCTCGGGTCTGTGCTCCAGGACGCGCGCAGCGACCAAGACATTGGGGGCGGCCTCTATGGCCTCCGTGTTCTGCTTTTTCTCCAGGGCATCCTTGGCAAACAGGGCATCCAACAGGCGGGGATGGCCCAAGACCCTCGGCTCGACCTCCTTGCGGCTCACCCAGCCGCTGACCTGCAGCGGCAGCCGCAGGTCCTTCGCGGCCGGCTCCAGGCTGTCGGGCTGTTCATAGACCAGGTTACTGAAACGGTCGGCACTCTCCGCGAAACGACGCTGGGCCTCCTGCTTGCGCAGTTCGTCCATGATCTCGGCTTTCACCACTTCGAACCCAAGTTTCGTACCGGGGACGATGCCGTCGAGCCGGATGATGTGGTAGCCGAACTCGGACTCCACCAGGCCGCGTATCTCACCCTTGTTCATCGCGAAGACCGCATCCGCGAAAGGTTTGACCATCATGTCACGGCTGAAGCTGCCCAGATCGCCGCCGCGCGCCGCGGACACCGGATCCTGCGAATGCTCCCTGGCCAAGGCCTCGAAACGGCCGGGATTGGCCTGCACCTCTTTGAGCAGCTTCTCCGCCCTGGCACGCGCCGCCTGCCTGCTCTTGGCATCCATGCCGGCATCCACCCGTATCAGGATGTGGCTTGCCTTGCGCTGCTCGGGTTCCTGGTAGCGGGCCTGATTGGCCTCGTAATACTGACGCGCGGCGGCCTCGTCCACCCGTATCTGTTCAGCCAGTACCTCGGGGCTGAGCATGAGATATTGCACCCGGACCTGGGCCGGCGTCATATAGTCCTGCCGGTTGGCGTTGTACTCCGCCTCGACGGCGCGATCATCGATCTTTATGTCTGCAAGATACTGATTGGCATCGAAAATGCGCTCCTGAACCTCACGCCTTTCGGCCAGCAGCTTGCCAAGACGGGTCGCCGTCGCCATAGGCACGACCGCCCCCTCGCCATAGGCGGCCTGGCTCTGTCGCAACAGCAGGTCCTGGTGCACCATCTGATTGAAATAGGCCGGACTCATCCCCTGGCTGCGTAGCCACGCGTCCAGCTTCTGCTGGGAGAACTTGCCGTTGTCCTGAAATGGCTCCAGTTCGAGCAGGAAAGCGGAGACTTGGGCATCGGTGACCTGCATACCGGCGCGCAAGGCCGCCCCGGTCAAAAGACGGGTATTGATCAGCTGATCCAACACCCGTTGGCGCAGGGCCGGGTCGTCAGCAGCCGCACGCCCCAGCTGCTCCTGCTGTCGACGCAGGGCATCGAGGAACTCCTGTTGACTGACTACCTCGCCGTTGACGCTGACCGCCGGCGCCGCCTGCCCACCGCCCTCGAAATACCAGTTGACCCCCCAGACGGCAAAGGTCAGAACAAGGAATCCGAGTATGATCTTGGCGATCCATCCCTGGGCGTGGTTTCTGATGGTTTCAAGCATGGGCAGAGGGTGCATAAAAAAGGCGAACTTGCGTTCGCCTTTTGGGATATTGGCGGAGTGGACGGGACTCGAACCCGCGACCCCCGGCGTGACAGGCCGGTATTCTAACCGACTGAACTACCACTCCTGAAATCGTTTTTCCATCTGGTGGGTGCTGACGGGATCGAACCGCCGACATTCGCCTTGTAAGGGCGACGCTCTGCCAGCTGAGCTAAGCACCCTGGAGGGGCCGTTAGTTTACAGAATCTTTCAGGGCTTTACCAGCACGGAATTTCGGCACCTTGGCAGCCTTGATCTTGATGGCCGCTCCGGTACGCGGGTTGCGGCCGGTGCGGGCGGCGCGCTTGCCGACGTAGAAGGTGCCAAAGCCCACCAGGGTGACCATGTCTCCCTTCTTCAGGGCCTTCTTGACCGCTTCCAGGGCGGCGTCAAGGGCGCGCCCGGCAGCGGCCTTGGAGATATCGGCGGATGCAGCGATAGCATCGATCAGTTCAGACTTGTTCACAAAACCCCCCTTTCCGTGGACAGATTGCGGCGCAGGAAACCTGCACGCGCTTTATAGCAATCCGAAAATCGCGGTGTCAAGCGCATTTTTGGGTGAAAGCCCCGTCAATGCTTGATTACAGCCGGTGTCTCCTCCGCAGGCGGCATGGGCTTTGCTTCTTCGGCCATACGCTCTTCAGAAATCGGTTCGGGCTTGCTCTCCAGTGCCACCTCCAACACCTGTTCGATCCACTTCACCGGTTGGATATCGAGCCGGTTTTTGATGTTATCGGGGATGTCCACGAGATCCTTGACGTTGCCTTCCGGGATCAGCACCTTCTTGATGCCGCCGCGGTGCGCCGCCAGCAGCTTCTCCTTGAGCCCCCCGATGGGCAGCACCTCGCCCCGCAGGGTGATCTCCCCGGTCATGGCCACATCGCAGCGCACTGGTATGCCGGTGAGCACCGACACCATGGCCGTGCAGATGGCTATGCCGGCCGACGGTCCATCCTTGGGCGTCGCACCCTCGGGCAGGTGGATGTGCATGTCGTATTTCTTGTATTTCTCGGCCGCGATCCCGAGGGCGCTGCTGCGACTGCGCACCACCGTGCGGGCGGCCTCGATCGACTCCTTCATGACATCACCCAGCTGGCCGGTGCGGATGATGTTGCCCTTGCCCGGCATGATGGCGGCCTCCACGGTTAGCAGTTCGCCGCCGACCTCGGTCCAGGCCAGGCCGGTGACCTGGCCGACCTGATTGGTCTTCTCGGCGATGCCGTAGGTGTAGCGACGCACACCCAGGTATTTGTCCAGATTCTTGGGTGTGACATTGATCTTGCCGCGCGTCTTCTTCAGCTGATGTGCAGTGGCGGCCTTGCGACAGATCTTGGCGATCTCCCGCTCCAGGTTGCGAACGCCGGCCTCGCGCGTGTAATAGCGCACAATGTCCCGCAAGGCACTCTCGGTGATGTGCAGGTCTGTTTCCGTGAGGCCGTTGTTCTTCATCTGCTTGGGTACCAGATAACAGGAGGCGATGTTGATCTTCTCGTCCTCGGTATAGCCCGACAGGCGGATGACCTCCATGCGGTCGAGCAGGGGGGCCGGGATGTTGAGCGTGTTGGCGGTGGCGACGAACATGACATCGGACAGGTCGAACTCCACCTCCACATAGTGGTCCTGGAAGGTGTGGTTCTGCTCGGGATCGAGCACCTCGAGCAGGGCAGATGCGGGGTCGCCCCGGAAATCCATGCTCATCTTGTCGACTTCGTCCAGCAGGAACAGCGGGTTACGCACCCCGACCTTGGTCAGGTTTTGCAGGATCTTTCCGGGCATGGAGCCGATGTAGGTGCGGCGATGGCCGCGGATCTCGGCCTCGTCTCTGACCCCGCCCAAGGCCATGCGCACGAACTTGCGGTTGGTGGCGCGGGCGATGCTTTGTCCCAGCGAGGTCTTGCCCACCCCGGGCGGCCCGACTAAGCAAAGGATGGGCCCTTTGAGCCGGTCCACGCGCTGCTGCACCGCCAGGTACTCCAGGATGCGCTCCTTGACCTTTTCCAGGCCGTAGTGGTCATGCTCGAGGATGTCCTGGGCCTTTTTGAGGTCCTTGCTGATCTTGGTCTTCTTTTTCCAGGGTAGGTTCACCAGGGTGTCGATATAGGTCCGCACCACGGTGGCCTCGGCGGACATGGGCGACATCATGCGCAGTTTTTTGAGCTCCGCCTCGGCCTTCTTGGTGGCCTCCTTGGACATGTGCGCGGCCTTAATCTTCTTCTCCAGCTCGTCCAGCTCGGCGCCCTCCTCCATCTCGCCGAGCTCCTTCTGGATCGCCTTGACCTGCTCGTTGAGATAGTACTCGCGCTGGCTCTTTTCCATCTGCCGCTTGACACGGCCGCGGATGCGCTTTTCCACCTGCAGGATGTCGATCTCCGTCTCCATTAAACCCATCAGGTGCTCGAGTCGGCCTTTAAGATCGAACATCTCCAGGATGGCCTGCTTCTGCTCCAGCTTGAGGGGCAGGTGGGCAGCGATGGTATCGGCCAGCCGACCGGCGTCGTCTATGCTGGCCAGGGAGGCCAGGATCTCGGGCGGGATCTTCTTGTTCAGCTTGACATAGTTGTCGAACAGGGAGAGGAGGGCGCGACGCATCGCCTCCACCTCCGTGGTGAATATCCCGTCTTCCTGCACGGGTTCTCCACGACCGGTGTAGTGTGTCCGCTCGTCGATGAACTCGACGATCCGTACGCGCTGATTTCCCTCGACCAGGACCTTGATGGTGCCATCCGGCAATTTGAGCATCTGCAGGATGCTGGCAATAGCCCCCACCTTGTAGAGATCCTCGAACGCAGGCTCATCCTTGGCCGCTGACTTTTGTGCCACCAACAGGAGGTGCTTGCCGGCCTCCATGGCGTTTTCCAGGGCCTTGATGGATTTCGGCCGTCCCACGAACAAGGGAATGACCATATGCGGGAAGACCACCACATCGCGCAAGGGGAGTAAGGGCAGCAAGATGGAGGAAGTAAAGTTGACGGGTTGGCTCATGGCACGTCCTTGACGGACTGGTCAGTGTTGCGGCGTATATGGTTCCGCCCCCTCCCTTCTCAAGGGGTGGGGCGGCAGCTTGGGTACGGATCAGGAACTGGCCGCCCGGGCCTGTTCGGCGTAGATCAGCAGCGGCTTACTCTCGTTGGCGACCACCTTGTCATCGACGACCACCTTGACCACCCCGTCCATGCTGGGCAACTCGTACATGATGTCCAGCAGGCAGTGCTCGATGATGGAGCGCAATCCTCTGGCACCCGTCTTGCGTTTGAGCGCGGAGCGCGCGATGGCCTGCAGTGCCTCATCGCGGAATTCGAGCTCAACGCCCTCCATCCTGAACAGCTTCTGGAACTGCTTGATCAGCGCGTTCTTGGGTTCGGTTAAGATCTGCACCAATGCCTTCTCGTCCAGCTCCTGCAAGGTGGCGATCACCGGCAGGCGACCGACGAACTCGGGGATCAGACCGTATTTGATCAAATCCTCCGGCTCCACCAGGCGGAAGACCTCGCCGAGGTCCTTGTGGTTGTCCTTGCTCTTCACCTCGGCCCCGAAGCCGATACCGGACTTCTCGGTGCGGTTGCGGATCACCCGTTCAAGACCGCTGAAGGCACCGCCACAGATGAACAAGATATTGGTGGTGTCGACCTGGATGTATTCCTGATTCGGGTGCTTGCGCCCACCCTGGGGTGGCACGGAGGCGGTGGTGCCTTCGATCAGTTTGAGCAGTGCCTGCTGCACCCCCTCGCCAGAAACGTCGCGGGTAATGGATGGGTTGTCCGACTTGCGCGAGATCTTGTCAATCTCGTCGATGTAGACGATGCCGGTCTGGGCCTTCTCCACGTCGTAATCGCATTTCTGCAGCAGTTTTTGGATGATGTTCTCGACGTCCTCACCGACATACCCAGCCTCCGTGAGGGTGGTGGCATCGGCGATGACGAAGGGCACATTTAGCAGCCGGGCCAGGGTCTGTGCGAGCAGGGTCTTGCCGGAGCCGGTGGGACCGATAAGCAGGATGTTGCTCTTGGCCAGTTCGACATCATCATTCTGGACGTTCGGTTGCCGCAGCCGCTTATAGTGGTTGTAGACGGCAACGGAAAGCACGCGCTTGGCCAGCGCCTGTCCGATGACGTACTGGTCAAGGACCTGGCAAATCTCCCTGGGGGTGGGCAGACGCTCCCCCTCACCTTTGCCTTCCTTGCTGCTCGCCACCTCTTCGCGGAGGATGTCGTTGCACAGCTCCACACACTCGTCGCAGATGAAAACCGACGGCCCCGCGATCAGTTTGCGCACCTCGTGCTGGCTCTTGCCGCAGAAGGAACAGTAGAGGAGTTTATCGTTGCCTGGTTTGTCAGCCATCTTGCCCATTCGAATACCCGAATATTTCAGTCAAGTTTAAGCGCTGTCGCCGCGTTTGGCCAGTACCTTGTCCACCAGGCCATACTCCACTGCCGCTTCGGCAGACATGAAAAAATCCCGGTCCGTGTCGCGCTCGATGACTTCCAGGGGCTGCCCTGTATGATGGGATAGGAGGCTGTTCAAGCGGCTGCGCAGGTAGAGGATCTCCTTGGCGTGGATCTCGATGTCCGAGGCCTGGCCCTGGAACCCGCCCATGGGTTGGTGGATCATGACACGCGAGTTGGGCAGGGCGAAACGCTTGCCCTTGGCGCCGGCAGCGAGCAGGAAGGCACCCATGCTGGCCGCCTGGCCGATGCACAGGGTGGAGACATCCGGCTTGATGAACTGCATGGTGTCATAGATACCCATGCCGGCGGTCACGGAGCCGCCGGGAGAGTTGATGTAGAAGTAGATGTCCTTATCGGGGTTTTCCGATTCGAGGAACAGGAGCTGGGCTATCACTAGGTTGGCGGTGGTGTCGTTGACCGGGCCGACCAGAAAGACCACGCGCTCCTTGAGCAAGCGGGAATAGATGTCGTAGGCGCGCTCCCCACGGCCGCTTTGTTCGATGACCATGGGGATGTACCCAAGCATGGCGGGGTCTTGAGTCCAGTTCGACATCAGGCGCTCCCCATCAGGGCTTCGAGTGAAGCGGTTTCATCCGTGACCTGGGCACGTTCCAGCACCCAGTTGACGATGTTGTCTTCGAGCACCAGCGACTCGACTTCACGCAGGCGGTTAGCGTCCTCATAGTACCACGCCACCACCTCGGCGGGGTCTTCGTAGCTCTGGGCAAACTCCTCCACCAGGGCCCTGACCTGATCGGCCTCGGCCCGTATGCCCTGGCTCCTGGCGATGTCGTCGAGCAGCAGCGACAGGGCGACGCGCCGTTTCGCCAGGGGTTCGAAGACCTCCGCCTTAAGGTGGATGTCCTGTTCCTTCATGCCGCGCGCCTTGAGGTTACTGACCGCACGTTCCAACAACGCATGGCTTTCCATCGCGATCAGGGTATTGGGCACCGCAAAGGGGGTGACCTTTAGCAGTCCCTGCATCACCTGCTCCTTGACCTTGGCCTGTATGCGTTTTCTTGCCTCGCGCCGCAGGTTGGCGGCGATCTCCTCGCGCAGTTTGGTCACATCGCCATCATGGATCCCTAGGCTACGGGCAAAGTCTGCGTCCACCTCGGGCAGGTGCGGCTCATGCACCGATTTGACGGTCACCTCGAAGCTTGCGGTTTTGCCGGCCAGCTCCTTGGCAAAATGATCGTCGGGGAAGGTGACATCGAAGCGCTTGCGCTCGCCAGGCCGCATGCCCAGCAACTGCCCCTCGAAGTCCTTGAGGGTGCGAGCCTCGCCCAGCACGACCGGGAAGTCGCGGGCCTCGCCACCCTGGAATGGCTCGCCGCCGATCTTGCCGACGTAATCGATGTGCACACGGTCGGACATCCTCGCGTCCCGATCCACGGCATGGTAGTGCAGACGCTGTTTGCGCAGCACTTCTAAGGTGCGGTCCACGTCGGCATCGGTCACCTCGACCACGGGTCGGGTAACCTTGATCTGGCTGACATCCCCTAGCACGATCTGAGGGAAGACCTCGAAGGTCGCGGTGAAGGCGGCCTCACCCTCACCCCGATCGAAGTGGGGATAACCCGCCACATTCAGGTTGTTTGCCCGCGCTGCCTCTGCGAAGCCGCGCTGCAGGGCCTCGCCCATGACCTCGCCGCGGATCTGCCCGCCGTAGCGTTGGGCAACGATCTTAAGGGGTACCTTGCCGGGGCGGAAACCGGACATGCGCACCGTCTTCGCCAGCTGGCGCAGGCGCTTGTCGACCTCGGATTCGACCTCGGCCATGTTCAGTTGCAGGGTGATGCGGCGGGTGAGGCCGTCCAGGGTCTCCACTTGTGTTTGCATGCGTCGTCCTTAAGCTCGGTTCTGGGCTGGTGCGAAAGGAGGGACTCGAACCCTCACGGGGGTTACCCGCTGGAACCTAAATCCAGTGCGTCTACCAATTCCGCCACTTTCGCGTAAACTCTGGAGTGTATTATACCGGCTGGACCCAAGCCAGCCGGCTGACTCCTACGACACCTGCCTTCCATGCCAAGCGCATCCACAGGCCTGAGCCTCCTACAGACCGGCCATTACGAAAACTTCCCGGTCGCCTCCTTCATCCTGCCGGGAAGGCTGCGCGAACCCGTGCGCGCCATCTATGGTTTCGCCCGCACCGCTGACGACATCGCCGACGAGGGGGAGCTTGCCCCTGCTGAGCGCTACGCTAGACTCGAGGCGATGCGGGCAGCCCTGGAGGAGATCGCGCGTGGAGACACCCCTGCCGATCCCGTCATGGCCGGCCTCGCCGAGGCGGTGCGCGATCACCGGCTGCCCCTAAAGCCCTTCCACGACCTGCTCGACGCCTTCAGCCAGGACGTTAGTAAGCACCGCTACGCCCATTTCGGCGAGGTCATGGCTTATTGCCGCAAGTCCGCCAATCCCGTCGGCCGGCTGCTCCTGCATCTTTTCGGCGATCACGATCCACGCCACCAGGCCTGGTCGGACGGCATCTGCTCTGCCCTGCAGCTTATCAACTTCCTGCAGGACGTGGCCATCGATTACCGCAAGGGTCGCATCTACCTGCCGCAAGACGAGATGGAACGCTTCGGTATCAGCGAGCGGCAGATCGCCGAAGGCCGCGTCGATGCCCTTTGGCAGCAGTTCATGAAGTTCCAGATCGAGCGCGCACGCCGCATGCTGGCCGCAGGCGCCCCCCTGGGCCGGGCCCTGCCTGGCCGCATCGGGCTGGAGATGCGCCTCATCATCCTGGGCGGAGAACGCATCCTGTACCGACTGCACGAGTGCAAGGGCGACGTGTTCCAACACCGCCCCGTCCTGCGCCTGGCCGATTGGCTGTACATGCTGCGCCGGGCGCTGCTGCCGGGCAGGCCGGGCCGGCGCGTGCAAGCCTGCGGCGGCGGGGGCTAGCCCGATGGACCCGCACAGCTACTGCGAGGAGAAGGCGGCCGCGAGCGGCTCGAGCTTCTATCACGCCTTCCGTTTCTTGGCAGCCGAGAAACGGCGGGCGATCACGGCCTTCTATGCCTTCTGCCGCGAGGTGGACGACATCGTCGACGAATGCCGCGAGGTCGACATCGCCCGGATCAAGCTTGCCTGGTGGCGTGAAGAGATCGGCCGCTTGTATGCCGGCAAGCCCACTCACCCGGTGACCCAGGCCCTGCGCGACGACGTGGAGGGCATGGGCATTGCCCAGGAACAGCTGCTGGAGATCATGGACGGCGTGGAGATGGACCTCGATCGCTCGCGCTACGAGGACTTCCGCCAGCTGCGACTGTACTGCCACCGGGTGGCGGGGGTCGTCGGGGAGGTCTCGGCCCAGATCTTCGGCTACACCGACCGGGCCACTCTGCGGTACGCGGCCCTGCTGGGACTGGCCTTCCAGCTCACCAACATCATCCGCGACGTCGGCGAGGACGCCCGCCGGGGACGCATCTACCTGCCGCTTGATGAGCTCGCGGCGCACGGCGTGCGCGAGAGCGACCTGCTCGCCGGCCGGGAGAGCGAGGCCTTTCACCGGCTGATGGAATTCCAGTATCAGCGCGCCAGCGCCTTCTACGACCAGGCCCTCGAGCGGCTACCGCCGGCGGACCGCCGCAGCCAGCGCCCCGGCCTCATCATGGCCGCCATCTATCGCGCCCTGCTGGAGGAGATCCGGCGCGACGGGTACGCTGTGCTGCGCCACCGCATCGCCCTGCCCCCAACGCGCAAGCTATGGATCGCCTGGCGAACCTGGCTGACCGGCCGGGTGGCGGGGACCGGGGCGTGAAGCCGGTCGCCGTCGTCGGCGGCGGCTGGGCGGGCCTGGCCGCGGCGGTGGAGCTCACCGCCCGTGGCATCCTGGTCACCGTGCTGGAGGCAGCCAGGCAGCTGGGCGGCCGCGCCCGCGCCGTGCATTGGGACGGCATTGCGGTAGACAACGGCCAACACCTCTTCATCGGCGCCTATCGCGAGACCCAGCGGCTCATGGCCCGGGTCGGCAGCCTGCAACGCCTGGAAAGGCGCCGGCTTGAACTGAGCCTGCCGACCTTTGGGCTGAAGCTGCCCCGCCTGCCCGCCCCCCTGCACCTGGCCTTGGGGCTCTTGACGGCAACCGGCCTCACTCTGGCCGAGAAGCGGGCGGCCGCAGGCTTCATGCGGTCCCTTGCCCGACAGAACTACCGGCTGGCGGGTGACATGACGGTGGCGGAACTGCTCGGCCACCACGGGCAGCCGCCCCGGCTGAGGGAC
This sequence comes from Thiobacillaceae bacterium, assembly GCA_036834225.1. GTDB lineage: Bacteria > Pseudomonadota > Gammaproteobacteria > Burkholderiales > Thiobacillaceae > JANWZL01. Next base: position 11,565 of record DAITOH010000013.1, read on the forward strand.
AGGCTCTGGGCCCCCATTTGCGTTGCGGCCCTAAACACCCCCCTGGAACAGGCATCGGCCCAGGTCTTCTGCAACGTGCTGCGCGACAGCCTCGGCAGTAGCCGAGCGGCCAGCGATCTGCTCTTCGGCCGCGGCGACCTCGACGCCCTCTTCCCCGCGCCGGCAGCCGCTTACATACAACGACATGGCGGCGAGGTGCGCCTATCGTGCAGGGTCGAGGCCATCCTGCGCCGGGAGGACAGGTTTCACCTGCGCGGCCCCGGTGTCGAGGCCAAGCGCGTCATCCTGGCGGTGCATCCCGCCAGCCTGCATCGGCTCATCGCCGACCTGCCCGAGATGGCAGAGGTGGCAGCCCAGTTGCACGGCTACACCTGGCAGCCCATCCTCACGACCTGGTTGCGCTTCGCCCAACCGGTGCGCCTGCCCTTCCCCATGCTGGCCCTGGGCGAAGGTCAGAGCCCCTGGGTGTTCGATCGCGGCGACCTGGCGCCCGGCCTGCTGGCCGTGGTCGTGAGCGCGCAGGGCCCGCACCTTGACCTGCCTGGGCAGGCGCTACGCGACGAATTCCTGCAGCGGCTGCGCGCACGGCTGGGCAGGCTGCCGGCCTTGACGGGATGGAAGACCATCGTTGAGCGCCGGGCGACCTACAGCTGTGTGCCCAACCTGCCGAGGCCGGAGCCCGTCACCCCCGTGCCGGGGCTTTACCTGGCCGGGGATTACACCCGCGGCGACTACCCGGCCACCCTCGAAGCTGCGGTGGCAAGCGGCGTAGAATGTGCGCGTCTGATCCTCGCTAGCGAAAGATCATTCTCATGACCCTTACGGAAGACGCGCGGGCAGATCCTCTCCTTCTGGCCCAAAGCGAAAGTCCTCAAAGCCCGCGCAGGTAATCCAACGCCTCCGCCAGGGTCGCCACCCCTCTAACCGTCATGCCGGGCGGCGGGTGGCGGGGCAGATTGGCGCGCGGCGCCAGGGCCTGGGTGAAGCCTAGCTTGGCTGCCTCCTTGAGGCGTTCTTGGCCGCGCTGGACGGGACGGATCTCCCCTCCCAGCCCGACCTCGCCGAACACCGCCACATTGTGCGGCAGGGCCTTGTTGCGCAGAGAGGACACAACGGCCAGCAGGACGGCCAGATCGGCCGCGGGTTCATTGATGCGCACCCCGCCCACGGCATTGACGAACACGTCCTGGTCGTAGCAGGCAATGCCGCCATGGCGATTCAGCACGGCGAGCAGCATGGCCAGGCGGTTGGGGTCAAGCCCCACGGTGAGCCGGCGCGGGCTGGGCGTGTGGGCGGTGTCCACCAGGGCCTGGATCTCCACCAGCAGGGGGCGCGTGCCCTCTTGGGCCACGACCACGCAGGAGCCCGGCACCTCGCGCTCATTGCGGGCCAGGAACAGGGCCGAGGGGTTGGCCACCCCTTTAAGACCGCGGTCGGTCATGGCAAACACCCCCAGTTCGTTGACCGCGCCGAACCGGTTCTTGAAGGCCCGGATGAGGCGGAAGCTAGAGGAGGGGTCGCCCTCGAAATAGAGCACAGTGTCGACGATGTGCTCCAGCACCCGGGGGCCGGCCAGGGCCCCCTCCTTGGTGACATGGCCAACCAGCACCAGGGCGCAGCCTTGCGTCTTGGCATGGCGGGTTAGCGCCTGCGCACACTCCCGCACCTGGGCCACGCTGCCCGGCGCGGATTGCAGCTGCTCGGTGTAGACGGTCTGGATGGAGTCGATCACCGCCACCTGCGGCCGCTCGCCCTCGAGGCTAGCGAGGATAGACTCCAGATGGATCTCGGTGAGGAGGGGGATGTCGGCCTGACTGAGGCCCAGGCGCTTGGCGCGCAGTGCGATCTGGTCGGCGGACTCCTCGCCGCTCACATACAGCGTCCGGCAGCGTCCGGACATTAGCGCCAGCGCCTGCAGCAGCAGCGTCGACTTGCCGATGCCTGGGTCGCCGCCGAGCAGCACGACCCCGCCCTCGACCATGCCGCCGCCCAGCACGCGGTCGAATTCGCCCAGCCCGGTCTCGAAGCGCGGGCTCTCCCGCGCCTGCACCTCGGTCAGACGCTGGATGCCGCCGGTGGCGGCCAGGCCCTGGAAGCGGGCGGACTTGCGTTCCATCACTGTCTCGACCAGCGTGTTCCAGGCCAGACAGTGCGGGCATTGCCCCTGCCATTTGCTGCTCTGCCCGCCGCACTCGCGGCAAACATAGAGGGTCTTGTCTTTGCTCATGACCTCTTATAACCGAGGCGTCCGGCGGACTCAAACCCGACGCATAATCGCCGCATGCCTTCTACCTCATCCCCTACCTGGGAATTGTTCTGCACCGTCGTTGACAACTACGGCGACATCGGCGTCACTTGGCGGCTGGCCCGGCAGCTGGCGCAAGAGCACGGCCTGCGCGTGCGCCTGTGGGTAGACGACCTCGTCCGTTTCCATGCCTTGCGGCCGGAGGTAGATCCAGACCGCCTCACACAGGTCCTGGAGGGCGTGGAGATCCATCGGTGGAACGTTCCGTTTCCAGATATAGCCCCCGCCGACGTGGTTATCGAGGCCTTCGCCTGCAACCTGCCGGACAACCATGTGCGTGCCATGGCGGCACGATCACCTAAGCCGGTATGGATCAATCTGGAATACCTCAGCGCCGAGGACTGGGTGGCAGGCTGTCACGGCCTGCCCTCACCCCACCCGCGTCTGCCCTTGACCAAATGGTTCTTCTTCCCCGGCTTCAACCATGGCACCGGTGGCCTGCTGCGCGAGGCAGGCCTCATGCAGGCGGTCCAAGCCTTCCAGGCGAGCCCTGCCGCCCAGGCTGCGTTCTGGCGGGAACTGGGATTACCGCCAGCACAAGTCGATGAACTACGCATCTCGCTCTTCGGCTACGAGAACCGGGCCGTGCGCGCCCTGCTCACGCAGTGGATGCAGGGGCCCATGCCGGTGCGCTGCCTGGTGCCGGCTGGCCGGATCCTGGAGGACGTGCTGCACGCTTTGGGTCACGACGACCTCATGCCGGACCAGGTCTTAACCCGAGGACGGCTAAAGGTGCATTGCCTGCCTATGCTCGCCCAGGACCGATATGACAGGCTGCTCTGGGCCTGCGATTGCAATTTCGTGCGTGGTGAAGACTCCTTCGTGCGTGCGCTCTGGTCTGGAAAGCCCCTCGTCTGGCAGGCCTATCCGCAGGAGGGTGGCGCACACTGGCCCAAGATCCGCGCCTTCCTCGGCCGCTATCTGCAGGACCTGCCCACCGCGGCCACCGTGGACCTCGAAGCCCTATGGACGGCCTGGAATGCGGGTGAGCACCAAGCCCTGGACTGGGCGGCGTTCTGGCGCCACCGTTCTATACTCGCCGAGCATGCCCGGCGTTGGGCTAAGCAACTCGCCGGGCTAGGCGACCTCGCCGCAAACCTGGTGCGATTCTGCCACGCGAAGTTATAATTCATAGATTTGTGATATCTGGATCAGTCAGGATATTGCCCATGAAAACCGCACAGGAACTCCGCGCCGGCAACGTGATCATGGTGGGCAACGCCCCCCTCGTCGTGCAGAAAGCCGAATTCAACAAGTCTGGCCGCAATGCCTCCGTGGTGAAGATGAAACTCAAGAACCTGCTCACCGGCGCCGTGACCGAGACGGTCTACAAGGCCGACGAGAAATTCGAGGTGGTGGTGCTAGAACGCAAAGAATGCACCTACTCCTACTTCGCCGATCCCATGTATGTGTTCATGGACAGCGAGTACAACCAATACGAGGTGGAGGCGGAGAACATGGGGGATGCCCTCAAATACCTGGAAGACGGCATGCCCTGCGAGGTGGTGTTCTACGATGGCAAGGCCATTTCGGTCGTGATGCCCTCATCGGTGGTGCGTGAGGTCGAATATACGGAACCGGCCGTCAAGGGTGACACCTCCGGCAAGGTGATGAAACCGGCACGCATCAAGCCCACCGGCATCGAGATCTCGGTACCCGCCTTCGTCGAGATCGGCGACAAGATCGAGATCGACACCGCCACCGGCGAATACCGCAACCGCGTCAAGGCTTGACGGCCCTCGCAGGAAACACGCCGGGCTGCCCCTGGGGTTTCCTACGCCCCATCGCGGGCCTGGTCACAACATGACCCTGTGGGCG